>NZ_JBEZXR010000015.1:0-129841 GCF_040638135.1 Streptomyces sp. NPDC026673
AATACACGTAAGTGTCCAGAACGCCCACCCCTACGACCCCGCCCCCTCCGTCTCGTAGCGCGCCTGATCCCCGGAGGGGGGTCAAAGGGGGGAACGCCCCTCCGCCACAACAACGCGCCGGAACACCGGCCCGCCGGCCGCACCTGCAAATCGGGCCAGCCCATGGAGGTGGATCGATGAGTTACTCGCGATGGCTCGACATCTACGAGTCGGCGTGGACCGACGCTTCCACGCTCGCAGGTCACACATGTCCACGCTGCGAACACGCTGATCTGAACCTGGTCTTCACGGCACCAAGGGTGCCTTCTCACGTCGTCATGGCCGCACTCTGGTGCGGTGCCTGTCTCCACGGGATCCATCTCGGGAGATGCCCCAAACCCGAGACCGCGAAGATCTGGAACCGGGACGACGCAGAACGCGAAAAGCCCATACCCAACTACACCCTCATTCCACCGGAGTAGGCCCTGCGCAATCCCTTCCCGCAGGCGCCGCGCTGCCCCCGTTGTGGCGGCGCGCTCACGTTGGCGGAGGGGCACTTTCCGTCTCACCCCCTCCGGGGATCAGGCGCGCTACGAGAGGGAGGGGGCGGGGGAGGTGGGGGCACCCCCGGCCGAAGGCTGGGGGTGGGTGGGCGTTCTGGACACTGGGCGTATTTGTGTGCGGCACAGACGGCACTGACTTGGACCGCCCGCCATGCACGTAAATATGCGTCCAGAATGGCCAGCCCCGGAGGCCCCGCACCCGGCCCACCCACATACGCAGCGGCGCGGTACCTGACCGCGCCGGATGGGGGCACCCCCGGCCGAAGGTTGGGGGAGGGCGGGAGGGTGGGGAAAAACCCAACCGCAACCACAACGGCGCCGCACACAATCACCCCGGGCAGCGCTCACCGTGAATCGGGGCGTCCACGCCCCGAAGCGGACGCCCCGATCCCCCCTTGCGGTGCGCCACGAACTCCGCCGCAATGGACAGCGCCGTCTCCTCCGGCGTGCGCGCACCGAGGTCGAGCCCGATCGGGCTGTGCAGCCGCCCCAGTTCGGCCTCGCCGAGGCCCGTCCCGCGCAGCCGCTCCAGGCGCTGCTCGTGCGTGCGCCGGGAGCCCATGGCCCCGACGTAGGCGACCGGCATGCGCAGGGCCCGCTCCAGCAGCGGCACGTCGAACTTGGCGTCGTGGGTCAGGACGCACACCACGGTGCGTCCGTCGACCCGGGTGCGCTCCAGATAGCGGTGCGGCCACTCCACGACGACCTCGTCCGCCTCCGGGAAGCGCCGGGCCGTCGCGAAGACCGGGCGGGCGTCGCAGACCGTCACCCGGTAGCCGAGGAACGCGCCGACCCGCACCAGGGCGGCGGCGAAGTCGATCGCGCCGAAGACCAGCAGGCGCGGCGGCGGGACGCTCGCCTCGACCAGCAGCGTGAGCGGCTCCCCGCAGCGGCCGCCGTCCGCGCCGATGCCGACGGTCCCGGTGCGGCCGGCGTCCAGCAAGGCGCGGGCCTCGGCCGCGGCGGTGCGGTCCAGCCCCGAGTCGCCGAGGGTGCCCTCGTACGTCCCGCCGGGGCGCACGAGCAGGGCCCGGCCGGGCAGGCCGGCGGGGCCCGCCACGACCCGGGCCAGCGCCGCCGCCTCCCCGCGGGAAGCGGCGGCCAGCGCCCCGGCGAGCTGCGGCGGCTCTCCGGGCGCGATCCGCTGGACGAAGATGTCGATGACGCCGCCGCAGGTCAGTCCCACGGCGAAGGCGTCGTCATCGGAGTATCCGAAGCGCCGGAGCACGGGTTCGCCGGTCTCCAGCACCTCCTGGCAGAGCTCGTAGACGGCGCCTTCCACGCATCCGCCGGACACGCTGCCGACCGCGGTGCCCGCGGCGTCGACGGCCAGCGCGGCACCGGGCTCCCGCGGGGCGCTGCCGCCCACCGAGACGACGGTGGCGACGGCGAAGGGCCTGCCCTCGGCGGACCAGCGGTGCAGCTCGTCGGCGATGTCCAGCATGCGTTGACTCCTCCTAACCGACGCCGAGCCAGCCCTCGATGGGGTGCAGGGCGAAGTAGACGACGAAGACGGCCGTGAGCACCCACATGAAGACGCCGGGCTCGCGGTACCTGCCCTGGGCCGACGTGATCGCGGTGTAGGCGATGACTCCGGCGCCGACCCCGGCGGTGATGGAGTAGGTGAAGGGCATCAGGGCCACCGTCAGGAAGACGGGTACGGCCACCGAGCGGTCGCCCCAGTCCACGTGCCGCGCGTTGCCCATCATCATGGCGCCGATCACGACCAGGGCCGCGGCGGCGACCTGGCCGGGGACGATCTGCGCCAGCGGGGTGAGGAACAGCCCGGCGGCGAAGAGCACTCCGGTGACCACGGAGGACAGGCCCGTGCGGGCGCCCTCGCCGACGCCGGTGGCGGACTCGATGAAGACGGTCTGGCCGGAGGCCCCGGCCACCCCGCCGATCGCGCCGCCGGCGCCGTCGATGAACAGCGCCTTGCTCAGGCCCGGCATGCGCCCCTCGGCGTCGGTGAGCTTCGCCTCCGTGCCGACGCCGATGACGGTGGCCATCGCGTCGAAGAAGCCGGCCAGCACGAGGGTGAAGACGATCATGCCGACGCCAAGTGTCCCGATGTGCTCCCAGCCGCCGAACCCGACGTGTCCGAACAGCCCGAAGTCGGGTGCGGAGACGATGCTGCCGGGCAGTTCGGGGACGGTCAGTCCCCACACCTTCGCGTCGGTGCCGCCGGCCGCGTGGACGGTCACGGCGAGGACGGTGCCGGCGACGATGCCGATGAGGATCGCGCCGGGCACCTCGCGTGCCTGCAGCATGAAGATCAGCAGCAGGGTGACGCAGAAGACCAGAACCGGCCAGCCGGCCAGCTGCCCGCCCGCGCCCAGGGTGAGCGGGCTGCCCTCGCCCCGGCCCACGAACCCGGCGTTGACCAGCCCGATCAGGGCGATGAACATGCCGATGCCGATGGTGATCCCGTACTTCAGCGGCAGCGGGATCGCGTTCATGATGACCTCCCGCAGGCCGGAGACCACCAGGAGCACGATCACCGCGCCGTACAGCACGCACATCCCCATCGCCTGCGGCCAGGTCATGTGCGGGGCGACCTGCGCGGCGAGCACTCCGGAGACGGACAGGCCCGCGGCGAGGGCGAGCGGCACCTTGCCGACGAGGCCCATCAGGAGCGTGGAGACGGCGGCGGCCAGCGCCGTCGCCGTGATCAGGCCGGTCTGGCCGAGCCGGTGGCCGTCGACGTCGGGGCCGGACAGCAGCAGCGGGTTGAGCAGCAGGATGTACGCCATCGCCATGAAGGTCGTCAGACCACCGCGGAGTTCGCGGGCGACGGTCGAGCCGCGTGCGGATATGTGGAAGTACCGGTCGAGCCGGGTCCGTACGGCGGGCCGGCGCGCCGGCGTGCCGGGGTCGTCCGGGGCGGTCGCGTGCAGGGCTGACGGGGTCGACTGGGTCATGCGGTGCCACTCCCAAGGTTCACAGGGACACCCGGACGACTTGCGCCGTACGGGATTTGGGATGGTCCGCAGCACGACCCGGGGGACGGCCCGAGAGTGGTGCGGTGGACCGCCCGGCGCCGGACGGCGCCGGGCGGGGGCTGTCTCACGTACCGGTCAGGTGCTCCGGTCGTACCGGTACGCGGCTCAGGGCGAGCCCGGTCGCCGCGCGGATCGCGGCGACGACGGCCGGGGTGGAGGACAGGGTCGGGGCCTCGCCGACGCCACGCAGCCCGTACGGGGCGTGGTCGTCGGCGAGTTCGAGGACGTCGACCGGGATCGGCGGCGTGTCGAGGATGGTGGGGATCAGGTAGTCGGTGAAGGACGGGTTGCGCACCATGGCCTTGTCGGAGACGAGGATCTCCTCCATGACGGCCAGGCCCAGGCCCTGGGTCGTGCCGCCCTGGATCTGGCCGAGGACCGACAGCGGGTTGAGCGCCTTGCCGACGTCCTGGGCGCAGGCGAGTTCGACGACCTTGACCAGGCCGAGTTCGGTGTCCACCTCCACGACGGCGCGGTGCGCGGCGAAGGAGTACTGGACGTGCCCGCGCCCCTGGCCGGTGCGCAGGTCGAAGGGCTCGGTGGGGCGGTGCCGCCACTCCCGCTCGATGTCGATCGCCTCGTCGCCCAGCACCTCGGCGAGCTCCGCCAGCACCTCGCCGCCGTCGGTGACCACCTTGCCGCCCTCCAGCAGGAGTTCGGCGGTGGCCCAGGCCGGGTGGTGGGTGCCGAGCTTGGCCCGGCCCATCTCCAGGACGCGTTCGCGCACCGCCTCGCAGGTGTGCTTCACCGCGCCGCCGGTGACGTAGGTCTGCCGGGAGGCGGAGGTGGAGCCGGCCGAACCGACCCGCGTGTCGGCCGGGTCGATGGTGACCTGGGTGACGCCGAGCTCGGTGCGGGCGATCTGCGCGTGGACGGTGACGCCGCCCTGGCCGACCTCGGCCATCGCGGTGTGCACGGTGGCCACCGGCTCGCCGGCGATCACCTCCAGCCGGACGCGGGCGGTGGAGTAGTCGTCGAACCCCTCGGAGAAGCCGACGTTCTTGATGCCGACCGCGTAGCCGACGCCGCGGACGACGCCCTCGCCGTGGGTGGTGTTGGACAGCCCGCCGGGAAGGGCGCGCACGTCCACCGCGCCGCCCGCGCTCTCCCACTCCCGCTCGGGCGGCATCGGCATCGCCTTGACCCGGCGCAGCAGTTCCGCGACGGGCGCCGGGGAGTCGACGATCTGCCCGGTGGGCATGACGCTGCCCTGGGACATGGCGTTGATCCGCCGGAACTCCACCGGGTCCATGTCGAGGGCGGCGGCCAGCTTGTCCATCTGCGCCTCGTAGGCGAAGCAGGCCTGGACCGCGCCGAAACCGCGCATGGCGCCGCAGGGCGGGTTGTTGGTGTAGAGCGCGAGGGCCTCGATGTCGACGTCCTCGATGACGTACGGACCGGCGCTGAGGGAGGAGGCGTTGCCGACGACGGCCGGGGAGGAGGAGGCGTAGGCGCCGCCGTCCAGCACGATGCGGCACCGCATGTGGGTGATCTTCCCGTCGCGGGTGGCGCCGTGCTCGTAGTGCAGCCTGGCGGGGTGCCGGTGGACGTGCCCGAAGAAGGACTCGAAGCGGTTGTAGACCATCTTGACGGGCTTGCCGGTGCGCAGCGCCAGCAGGCAGGCGTGGATCTGCATCGACAGGTCCTCCCGCCCGCCGAAGGCGCCGCCGACGCCGGAGAGCGTCATGCGGACCTTCTCCTCGGGGAGGCCCAGGACGGGGGCGATCTGGCGCAGGTCGGCGTGGAGCCACTGGGTGGCGATGTAGAGGTCGACGCCGCCGTCCTCGGCCGGGACGGCGAGGCCCGACTCGGGGCCCAGGAACGCCTGGTCCTGCATGCCGACCTCGTAGTCGCCGGTGACGATCACGTCGGCGCGCCGGGCGGCCGCGTCGGCGTCGCCGCGGACGATCGGCTGGCGGTGGACGATGTTGGGGTGCGGGACGTGGCCGCTGTGGTGGTCGGTGCGGTCCGCGTGGATCAGCGGCGCGCCGGGGGCGGTGGCGGTGGCCTCGTCGACGACGACGGGCAGTTCCCGGTACTCGACCCGGATCCTGGCGGCGGCGCGGCGGGCGGTCTCGGGGTGGTCGGCGGCGACCAGCGCGACCGGTTCGCCGTGGTGGCGGACCCGGCCGTGGGCGAGGACGGGGGTGTCCTGGATCTCCAGGCCGTAGTGCCGCACGTCGGTGGGCAGGTCGTCATAGGTGAGCACGGCGTACACGCCGGGCTGCGCCAGCGCCTGCGAGACATCCAGGGAGACGATCTCGGCGTGCGCGTGCGGGCTGCGCAGCGTGTGGCCCCAGATCATGTCCTCGTGCCACAGGTCGGAGGCGTAGGCGAACTCGCCGGTGGTCTTGAGGACGCCGTCGGGGCGCAGCGTGGACTCGCCGATGCCGCCGCGGGTCTCGCTGCCCTGGGTGGTGGGAGTGGGGGTACGGGTCACGCCCATCGCGGTCAGGCCTCCGTCCCCGTACGGGCGGCCGCGAGGCGGACCGCGTCGAGGATCTTCTCGTAGCCGGTGCAGCGGCACAGGTTGCCGGAGAGGGCCTCCCGGATGTCGGCGTCGGTGGGCTGGGGGGTGTGCTCCAGCAGTTCGTCGGCGGCGACCAGCAGCCCCGGGGTGCAGAAGCCGCACTGGACGGCACCGGCGTCGATGAACGCCTGCTGTACCGGCGACAGTTCCGTGGCGGGGCCGGCGGGACGGGCCTGCCACCGCTGTGCGGCGCCCGGGTCGGTGCCGGGGCCGGCCTCGCCCGTGTCGCGCTCCTTGGCGAAGTCCGCCAGGCCCTCGACGGTGACGACCTCGCGGTCCTGCACCTGGCCGGCGGCGACCAGGCAGGCGCAGACCGGCACGCCGTCCAGCCGGACCGTGCAGGAACCGCACTCGCCCTGCTCACAGGCGTTCTTGGAGCCGGGCAGGCCCATGCGCTCGCGCAGGACGTAGAGCAGGCTCTCGCCCTCCCACACGTCGTCGGCCTCCTGGCGCCGTCCGTTGACGGTGAAGGTCACGCGCATCGGGCGCTCCTCTCGTTGCCGCGGTACTCGTCCCAGGTCCAGCCGAGGGTGCGGCGGGCCATGACCTTCAGGGCGTGGCGGCGGTAGGCGGCGCTGCCGCGTACGTCGTCGATGGGGCTGGCGCAGCCGGCGACCAGTTCCGCGAACTGGCCTGCCACGGACGGCGGGATGATCCCGCCGCTGTCCCACAGCCCCTCCTCCTCCAGGGCCGCGGTGAGGAACTCCTCGGCGGTGCCGGCGCGGATCGGGGTGGGGGCCGCCGAACCGATGCCCGTGCGTACCGTGCGGGTGGCCGGGTGCAGGGCCAGGCCGAAGGCGCAGACCGCGATGACCATGGCGTTGCGGGTGCCGACCTTGGAGAACTGCTGGGGGCCGTCGGCCTTGGCGATGTGCACGGCGCGGATCAGCTCGTCCGGGGCGAGCGCGTTGCGCTTCACGCCGGTGTAGAACTCCTCGACCGGGATGAGCCGGGTGCCGCGTACGGACACCGCCTCCACCTCGGCTCCGGCGGCGAGCAGCGGCGGGTGGGAGTCCCCGGCCGGAGAGGCGGCGCCGAGGTTGCCCCCGACGCTCCCGCGGTTGCGGATCTGCGGCGAGCCCACGGTGCGGGCGGCCAGGGCGAGGCCCGGCAGCTCCGTGCCCAGGGCCTCGATGACGCGGGTGTAGGGGACCGCGGCGCCCAGCCGTACGGTCTCCTCCCCCACCTCCCACTCGTACAGGTCGCCGACGCGGTTCAGGTCCAGCAGGACATCGGGCCGGCGGTGGTCGAAGTTGAGCTCGACCATCACATCGGTGCCACCCGCGATGGGTACCGCCGTGGGATGCTCCGCCTTCGCGGCGAGTGCCTCCTCCCAGCTTGCGGGACGCAGGAAGTCCATGAGCGCTCTCTTCTTCGTCGGGGGGACGGGATGGCTTTTCATGTCCTGTTCACGCTGTGTGACCCAGTACACGTCCGGGTACCCTTCCGGGTGCAGTCACCGAACGCATGAAGCACTTGGCTGGTCGGTACGCTGGCCTTGTAGATTCCTCCGAAAGACGCGGACCTGAAACCTGTCGGCATCGACACGGCAACACCGATGCGACCAAGCGGGCGCCACCCTGGTACCGCCCCGGACAAGGAAGCGTTCGAGACAAGGCGACGACGATGCGGCTGCGCGCACTGCTGGACACCGATGCCCTCGGCCTGCGGCTGCTCGGCGGCGAGGACGAGCTGGACCGCACGGTCCGCGGTGTGATGACCACCGACCTGAAGGACCCCAGCCGCTACCTCTCCGGCGGCGAGCTGGTGCTGACCGGGCTGGCGTGGCGCCGCGAGCCGGAGGACTCGGAGCGCTTCGTGCGGATCCTCACGGCGGCCGGCGTCGCCGGACTCGCGGCGGGCGAGGCCGAACTGGGGTCCGTCCCCGACGACCTGGTGCTGGCCTGCGCCCGGCACCGGCTGCCGCTGTTCGCGGTGGACGAGGACGTCGCCTTCGCCTCCATCACCGAGCACGTCGTACGCCAGGTGTCCACCGAGCGCGCCGGGGATCTGGCGGCCGTGGTGGAGCGGCACCGGCGCCTGATGACGTCCGGCCCCGAGGGCGGTGGCCCCGACGCCGTACTCGACCTGCTCGGCAGCGATCTGGACCTGAGGGCCTGGGTGCTCTCCACGACCGGCCGCCGGATCGCCGGCTCGGACCACCCGCTGCCCGGCGGCGTACGGGCCGAACTCGCCGGGGAGCACCTGGCCGCGGCGCGGACCGGCCGTCCGTCGCCGCACCGCGCCTTCACCGCGGGCCGCCACTACTCGCTCTTCCCCATCCGCAGCGGCGACCCGGCCGACGACATCCGGGGCACCCTGCTGTCGGACTGGTTCCTCGCGGTCGACGCCGACGCGGGCGACTGGCCGGCCGAGCGGCTGGACCTGCTGGACGGCGTCACCCAGCTCATCGCCGTCGAACGCGACCGGCGGGACGCGGCGCGCACCGTGCGCCGCCGGCTGGCGGCCGAGGTGATGGACCTGGTGCAGACCGGCGCGCCGCCAGGCGAGATCGCGGCGCGGCTGCGGGTCGCCGCGCCCGTCCTGGTGCCGGGGCTCGGCACCGCTCCGCACTGGCAGGTCGTCGTCGCCCGCGTCGACTGGGCGGGCGGCGGGCCCGCCGCGGGACCGGTCGCCCAGGCGCTGCTGGAGGAGGCCCTGGTGGACCCCGGCGCGGTGGGCCCCGACCCGGCCGACCGCATCGCCGTCGCCCACGGGGGCGAGGAGGCGATGGCCCTGGTGCCCCTGTCCTCGCTCGAGTCCGACGGCCCCGCCCCCGAGCTGTCCGCCCGGGGACTGCTGGACGTCCTGCGCGGGCCCCTCACCCGGGGCCTCGACGGGGACGGCAGGCTCACCGTCGGCGTCAGCGCCACCGTCCACTCCGCCGAGGGGCTGCGCGGCGCCCTGGAGGAGGCCCGCCACGCCCGCCGCGTCGCGGCCGCCCGCCCGGGCCGGGTGTGCGTCGCCGGCCACGAGGAGCTGGCCTCCCACGTCCTCCTGCTGCCGTTCGTCCCCGACGACGTACGCCGCGCCTTCACCGCCCGGCTCCTGGACCCGCTGCGCGCCTACGACCGGCGGCACCGCGCGGAGCTCATCCCGACCCTCGAGGCCTTCCTCGAGTGCGACGGCTCCTGGACGCGCTGCGCGAACCGGCTGCATCTGCACGTCAACACTCTGCGCTACCGCATCGGCAGGATCGAGCAACTCACGGGGCGTGACCTGTCGCGCCTGGAGGACAAGCTGGACTTCTTCCTGGCCCTGCGGATGAGCTGACGGAGGTCCGTCCCGGCCGGTTCGGCGCCCGGGCGGGCTCGCTCGGGGATTCGGGGGCCGGGTGAATCGAGTCCGGTGCCCTGGGGCCGTTGCGGGTGCGCCGGGAGGGCCGGACGGGAGCGCCGGAAACGCGCCGCGGGAGTGCGAACCGCGGCCGAGCCCACGCGAGAGCCTCGTCGCGGTCGCCCGAACTCGCCGCCCTCCGACAGCGGCTGGGGATGCAAGGTCCCCCCATGGATCGGGCGCCGCACCAGGGACGACTGCCGCGGTACCCGGGTCGCACGGGCGCTTCCTCGGGGTCGAGTGGTACCGGTCGTTCACCAGGTCGCATCTGCCGTAGCCGCGCGCCGCGTTGGCGGCGTCCGGCGCGACGAGGCCCCGAGACGCAGTGCGGCGACGGTGGCGCCGACGGCACCGATACGGGCACGGGTCGGGACATGCGCACGGCCTGTCACCTCCACGCCACAGGCGGCCGGTGAACACCATGCGCCCCACCGGATACGGCACGGATGCGGCCCGGTTGCGGGGCGCTTGCGGCACCGGAGATCAATTCGCGGGCGGGAAATCGATCACGGTGGCGTCCGCCCTCTTGGCGTGGCACCCGGTGTCGTGCTGGACTTCGCCCCAACCGGCTCGATGACGCGCTTCGGGGAGGGCAAGTGGCGGAAACCGCCATGTCGGACGCAGAGGTGGGACCGAAGGTGCCGGGTGGCGGCACGCCGCCCGATGTGTCGCGGCTGCGGGGCCGCGGGTGCTGGACGGAGGCCGCGGAGCTGCTCGCGCCCCATGCGGAGCGACTGCCCGAGGCGGCGACGGGGCGGGCTGCCCTGCTCATCGAACGCTGCATGTTCACACTGGACGGCTGGGCGGAGGCGGAGGACGCACTGCGCGCCGCGGAGGCCCTGGCCCGCACCGACGACGAGCGTGGCGAGGCCGCCTGCGAACGCGGGCACCTGGCGTACCTGGCGACGCTCTTCGGGATCCGCGACCGGGCCGACGAGGCGCGGGCCGCCCTGATGCGCGGCGCCGCGCTGCTGGCACCGGGCGCGGCGGGGCGGCCGCTGCTGGACTTCCGGCGCGGGCTGATCGCGGAGAACCTGGGCGGCGACCCGGCGGCGGCGCGCGCCTCGTACCGCCGGGCGCACGCGGGGGCGGTGGCCCACGAGGACGTGCTGCTGACCTCCTACACCTGGCGGCACCTGGCGGGTCTCGCGGCCCTCGACGGCGAGCTCGCCGACGCACGCCGCGGCTTCGCCGAGTCGCTCCGGATCCGCGTACGGATCGGCTACGCCGTCGGGGTCGCACCCGCCCTGGTCGCGCTCGCCGGAGTGCAGCCCGACCCCGAGGCCGAGCGGCTGCGCGCCGAGGCGGCGCGGCTGTTCCGGATGCTGGGCGGCGTGCCCGTGTGGCTCGCCGAGGACGTGGACGTGGACGTGGACGCCGGCTGACGTCACGCCCCGGAGAAGTGCTCGCGCACGAGTGATTCCGCCGCGGCGAGGTCGCCGGCGACCAGCGCCTCGAGCAGGACCGCGTGCTGGGTGGCGTCGGCGATCAGCCGGGCGCTGACGCCGCGCACGGGAGCGCTCCCGCCGGGGCGGGCATGCGCGTGGTTCTCGGTGACCGGCCACTGGGCCCGGCGGTGCAGCTCGTCGGCGACGGCGACGAGCTGCCGGTTGCCGGAGAGTTCCAGCAGCGCGCGGTGGAAAGCGCGGTCCGCCTCGGCGTAGGCGACACGGTCGCCGAGGGCCGCGGCGGCCACGGTGGCCTCGGCGAGCGGGCGCAGCTGCTCCCAGCGGGACGCGGGAAGGGTGCGGGCCAGCCGGAGCACGACGGGGACCTCGAGGAGCGCCCGGACCTCGGCGAGCTCGGCGAGGTCCCGGCTGCTGCGCTCGGCGACCCGGAAGCCCTTGTTGGGCAGGGCCTCCACGGCACCCTCGCGGGCCAGCAGCTGCATCGCCTCGCGCACGGGGGTGGCGGACACCCCGAAGCGCTCGGCGAGCGCCGGAGCGGAGTACACGGATCCCGGCCGCAGCTCCCCGGTGACCAGGGCGCCGCGCAGGGCGTGCAGGACCTGGTCCCGCACGGTGTGCCGCTCGGGCAGGCGGCGCGGGCGGGGGAGCCCTTCGGCGCGCCCCGGGGCGGGCTCGGCCCCGGGTTCGGCGTGCGGGTGGGCGCCCCTGACCCGTTCGTCGTGGCCCGGGGGCTGAGCGGGGGCCGCCGCGGCGGGCGCCGCGGGGCGCCGCGCGGCGCGGGGGGCGTACTCCACAGTGGCTCCTTCGGACAGTCGTGTGCGCTGGCGCACTCCCGCGGGGAATATGCGCCGCCTCCTATTGCAACACGCTCCGGGACCTGCTTCGAGACCCCGGTGCGGCACCTCTTCCCGGGCGGGATCGACCGGGGCGGGACCCACCTCATGCGGATCCGTCGCCCATGCCCCCTGATCACCCGTCAGGCGCAGGTTTCAACTCGATCAACTGAGCTAAACCCACTTCCCAGTTCGAGCATTCTGTCCACCTCGTCCCACGCCACCCCTCCGTTGGCGTTCTCTTGCCCTGAAACCGCGTCACGCGCCCCAGGCGTTCGCCAGGATGGCGCGCGGACGCCGTCTCGCGGCCCGAGCGCGACGGTACTGCGACGCAAGGAATCGCACGATGAGACTTACGGACATAACGCTGGACTGGGCGCTGCCGGCCGCCCTGTGTCTGGCGGTCCTCGCCGCCGCGGCGGTGATCCTGCGCAACCGCAAGGCCCGCAAGGATGAAGCGGGCCAGGCCGATTCCTGGGAGCGCGCCGAGGAGCGGCGCCGCAAGAAGGAGGCCCTGTACGGCACGGCTTCCTACGTCCTGCTCTTCGGCTGCGCCTCGGTCGCCGCAGCCTTGTCCTTCCACGGCCTGGTCGGCTTCGGCCGGCAGAACCTCGGGCTCTCCGGCGGCTGGGAGTACCTGGTGCCGTTCGGTCTCGACGGCGCGACGATGTTCTGCTCGGTGCTCGCCGTGCGCGAGGCGAGCCACGGTGACGCGGCGCTGGGCTCGCGCCTGCTGGTGTGGCTGTTCGCGGGCGCGGCGGCCTGGTTCAACTGGGTGCACGCCCCCCGCGGCGGGGGCCACGCGGGCGCTCCGGAGTTCTTCGCGGGCATGTCCCTGTCGGCGGCCGTCCTCTTCGACCGCGCCCTGAAGCAGACCCGCCGGGCCGCCCTGCGCGAGCAGGGGCTGATCCCGCGGCCGCTGCCGCAGATCCGCATGGTCCGCTGGTTGCGCGCGCCCCGCGAGACGTACGGCGCCTGGTCGCTGATGCTGCTCGAGGGCGTCCGCACCCTGGACGAGGCCGTCGAGGAGGTCCGCGAGGAGCGTGCCCGCAAGGAGCAGGAGGCCATGCGCCGCCGCGAGCACGAGCGCCTGGAGCGGGCCCGGATCAAGGCGATCAACCGGCAGCACCGGATCTGGAACCGCGGGGGCAGCAAGTACGAGCTGCCCGCCTCGGCCTCGGCCGGGGCCCAGACCGGCGCGGAGCCTGCCATAGAACCGGAGAAGGCCGAACTGCCCCTGCGCTCACGGCCCGCCCTGTCGCCCGTACGTGAGGAGGCCGGTCGTACGACGATCGACCTCACGGCCGAGGACGACACCATGGCACTGCCCAAGCTGGACTCCCTGGAGCGCAAGCTCGCCGACCTGGAGCGCCAGTACGGCTGACCCCGGCATTCACGACGTCTCATCAGATCGCTGCCCCGGTCCGGTTCCCCGGCCGGGGCAGCGGCCTTTCCCGGGACGGTACGGCCGCGGCTCAGCAGGCGCCGGCGTCGAGTTCGAACCAGACGATCTTGCCGGTGCCGTCGCCGTCGGGACGGACGCCCCATGCGTCGGCGAGCGACTGGACGAGCAGCAGTCCGCGACCGGAGGTGCGGCGTTCGGAGGGGGCGCGCAGGCGCGGGTGGCGGGTGGTGAAGTCCCGTACTTCGACGCGCAGTCGGCGGTCGGCCCCGGGCGGCAGCGTCACGGTGAGGACGGCGCCGCGGTCGGTGTGGCGGAGGGCGTTGGTGACGAGTTCGGTGGTGAGGAGTTCGGCGGTGTCGGCGAGGGCGGGCACGCCCCAGTGCCGTAACGCCTCACGCAGCACCCTGCGGACGTCGGCGACGGCCGGCAGGTCGGCACGCTGGAGAGGCCGGTGCAGCCGGCGCACCTCGGCGGGCCCACCGGCGTCCCTGCCGCCCGGCTGGACAGGCTGACGTTCCATCGGCTCCGCTCCGGCCACTGAGCCCTTTCGGGTTCGAACATCTACGCGCAATGCATGCCCCACCACGGCCACGCCCAGTCATGGAGCGGGGACGGAGCGCTTTCCACATGCATTGCATGCAATGCATGCAATGGATACAGTGGTGGTGTGCAGCAGACGGACGCCGCGCGCACGCGGCTGCGGGAACTGATCCTGGACGGGGTGTACGCCCCCGGCCAGCGCCTGACCGAGCTCGAGGCCGCGGCGGCGCTGGCGATGAGCCGTACGCCGGTGCGGGAGGCGTTCCGGGCGCTGGTGGCCGACGGCCTGGTCCGCTCGTCGGGGCGCGGGGTGAGCGTGGTCGAACTGGGGCCGGAGGCGCTGCGGCACGCGTATCAGGTGCGGGGGGTGCTGGAGGGGCTGACCGCGGAGCTGGCCGCGGAGCGCCAGCGGCGCGGGGAGATAGCGCCCGCCGAACTGACCGCGCTGGAACGGCTCGCAGCGGGCGCCGAGGAGGCCACCGCCGCGGGCCGGCTGGTGGAGGCCGTCCGGCACAACCGGTGCTTCCACGCCAGGATCGCCGCCCTGTCGGCGAATCCGGTGGCGGCCGCCTCGCTGGAGCGGTTGTGGGACCAGATCCAGGTCTCCACACGGCGGTCGCTGGCCGCGCCGGAGAGGCCCGACCAGGTCGCCGCGCAGCATCGCCGGCTGCTCGAGGCCATCGTGGCGGGCCGAGGCCGGGAGGCCCACGCGGCGGCCCGCGAACACGTCATGGACACCTGTGCCGCCTCCGAGCGGAACGGCACGCAGGAAGAGGAGCGTTAGCCGTGCCGGACATCAGCAGACGCCACACCTACGCGACCGAGGTCACCTGGACGGGGAACCGGGGCCCGGGCACCAGCACGTACCGCGGCTACGGCCGGGACCACGAGATCACCGCCCCCGGTCTGCCCGTGCCGCCGATATCCGGAAGCTCGGACCCCGCCTTCCGCGGCGACTCCGCCCGATGGAACCCCGAACAACTGCTCCTCGCGGCGCTCTCGCAGTGCCACATGCTGTCGTACCTGCACGTGTGCACCGTCGCGGGCGTGGTGGTCACCTCGTACACCGACCGGGCCGAGGGCACGCTGCAGGAGACCGCCGACGGCGGCGGCCACTTCACCGACGCCCTGCTGCGGCCCCGGGTCGAAGTGGCCTCCGCCGCCATGGTGGAGGCTGCGGCCGCGTTGCACGCCGAGGCCAACCGGTTGTGCTTCATCGCGAACTCGGTGGACTTCCCCGTACGGCACGAGGCGGAGGTCACCGTCGCGGCCGGCGCCTGACGGACCGCACCGCACCGCCTCGACCGCCTCGCACCGACTCGCACCGCTCAGCGCAGGCCGCGCAGGACGTTGCCCTCGGTGGTGAGGTGGTGCGAGCGGTAGTCGAAGCGGCGTGCCCTGGCGAACAGCAGGTAGTAGTACTTCGCGTTCTCGCTGAACCAGTAGCCCGGGGTCAGGTCGCCCAGTTTCATCGGGCGGGCGGTCACGTCACGCACCACGGTGTAGCCGTTGGCCACCTTGCAGTACCGCTTCTGGCGCCGGAACATCTCGGCGGCCCGCTGCCGGTAGAGCTCCTTGCCCGTGGCGAGCCACAGGAACAGGCAGGAGTCCACGTATTCCGGGCGCAGCGGGTAGGAGGCGTCCAGGACCCGCATGCGGTGGTAGTCGACGCTCTCGGGCGGCAGGCGGAACGTGCCGAGGACCGTGGCCCAGCTGTCGTGGTAGGCCTCCCCCTCGGCGACCCGGCCGCTCTGGGCGAGCAGCCCGGCGTAGAAGGCGGTGAGTTCGGACTGGGCGTGCCCGGTGGCGGCGCCGGTCCGCATGTCCGCCTGGCGGAACCAGAGCCGTCCGGAGCGGCGTTCGGCGAGGTGCTCGAGGACGGCCCCGGTGAGGGTGGTGTACCAGATGCGGAGTTCCTCGTCGCCGTACAGCTCCCAGCCGTCCCAGAGGTACTCGTAGAAGGAGTCGACGGGCGGATCGAGGGTGGCGGTGGTGCCGGTCCACACGCCCGTCTCGACGTTCATGCCGGTGCCGAGCAGGTTCAGCCGCGAGCGGCGGTCGTAGACGGCGCGCAGGGCCTTCTTCGCGGCGTCGTAGTACTTCCGGTCGCCGGTGAGCCGGGACAGCTCGCCGAACTCCGTGATGCAGGTGCCGATCTCGGCGAGGTAGTTCTCCTTGCCGGAGACCGCGCCGGTGGCCAGGTTGACGTAGCGGTAGGGGGCCCCGGTGGGCGACCGGGTGAAGGCGGGCAGCAGCCGGTCCCCCAGTTCGCGGGCGCGGTCGAGCAGGACGGTGTCCTTGGTGGCGAGGTGCCCCGAGAGCAGACCGCCCACCAGGCGGATGATCGTCTCGAAGACCTGTACGGGGGCGTCCTGGCGGAGTACGAGGTCGTCGCGCACCCACTGGACCCCGGCCTCCAGTTCCTCGTCCAGCTCCATCAGGTAGAGCGTGTCGAGCGCCTCGACGATCGTCAGGCCGAGCGTGCCGCCCGGGATGAAGAAGTCCGAGCCGCCCCCCGCGAGCGGCCGCAGTTCGTCCCGTCCCCAGGCGAGCCTGCGGTAGGCGTCCCAGGCGCTGCGGAACTCGGTGACCGCGTCCCGGGCGAGCGCGGCGTACGGGTCGGGGGCGGCGACGGCCGTGCCGGGAAGGGACACGGACGGAACGGCGGCGAGGGGGCCGAGCCTGGCGGCGGCACCGAGCAACCTGCGCCGGGAGAGCCCGCCGGGACGCGCGATTCTTCTCATGCCCCGAAAACCGCGTCCGCCTTCCGGGCGTTACGGGACGCCACCGCATTGACGGGGAATCCATCCGGTGAGCCGACGCGAGGAGCCGCGATGCACGACGACCGTCTGCTGGTCGAAGGCCGTCTGACCAGGGCCATGAACCAGTTCGTCAGGCCCGCCCTGTACGCCGACCGGGTGCCGCTGGGCATGTCGGTGTGGCACGTCCGGGATGTGCCCGTCCCGCCCGGGGGCGGACTCGGCGGTCCGGTGCCGGTGGCGGAGGCGCTGAAGGCCTCGGCCACCGGCCGTTTCGAGCCCTTCTCGGTGGGAACGCCGTGGGGACCGCCCTGGTCCACCAGCTGGTTCCGGCTGGAGGGCACGGTCCCCGCTGCGTGGGCGGGCCGCCGGGTCGAGGCCGTGATCGACCCGGGGTTCGGAGGCGACGGCCCGGGGTTCGTGGTGGAGGGACTGGTCCACGACGCCGAGGGCGTGCCGGTCAAGGGGCTCCACCCGCTCAACCGCCATGTCCCGGTGGCCGCTCCCGCCGCCGGCGGCGAGCGGGTGAGCCTGCTGCTGGAGGCCGCCGCCAATCCCGCCGTGCTGCGCGACTGGCGGCCCACCCCGCTGGGCGACGTGCTGACCGCGGGAACCGATCCGCTCTACCGCTTCGACACCGCCGACCTGGCCGTCCTGGACGAGGACGTCTGGCATCTCGTCCTGGACGTCGAGGTCCTCGAAGGCCTCATGCACGAGCTGGACTTCCACGATCCGCGCCGCCACGAGATCCTGCGCTCGCTGGAAGACGCCCTCGACGCGCTCGACCTGCACGACGTGCACGGCACCGCCGCCGCGGCCCGCCGCGAACTGGCCGGGGCGCTGTCCCGGCCCGCGCACGCCAGCGCGCACCGCGTCTCGGCGACCGGTCACGCGCACATCGACTCGGCCTGGCTGTGGCCGCTGCGGGAGACCGTGCGCAAGGCCTCCCGTACCTTCGCCAACGTCACCGCGCTCGCCCGCGACTACCCCGAGCTGGTCTTCTCCTGTTCCCAGGCGCAGCAGTACGCCTGGGTCAAGGAGCGCCAGCCGGTGGTGTGGCAGCGCATCCTGGAGGCGGTCAGGAAGGGCAACTGGGCGCCGGTCGGCTCCATGTGGGTCGAGTCCGACGCCAACATGCCCGGTGGGGAGGCGCTGGCCCGGCAGCTCGTCCACGGCAAGCGCTTCTTCCTGGACGAACTGGGCGTGGAGACCGAGGAGATCTGGCTGCCGGACACCTTCGGCTACACCGCCGCCTTCCCGCAGCTCGCACGGCTGGCGGGGGTGCGCTGGTTCCTCACCCAGAAGCTGTCCTGGAACCAGTCGAACAAGATGCCGCACCACACGTTCTGGTGGGAGGGCATCGACGGCACGCGGGTCTTCACCCACTTCCCGCCCGTCGACACCTACAACTCGCAGCTCGCGGGCCGCGAACTGGCGCATGCCGTGCGCAACTTCGCGGAGAAGGGGCGTGCCACCCGCTCCCTGGTGCCGTTCGGCTGGGGCGACGGCGGCGGCGGTCCGACCCGGGAGATGATGGAGAAGGCGCGTCGGCTGCGCTCCCTGGAGGGCGCGCCGCGCGTCGAGATCGAGAAGCCCGCCGCCTTCTTCACGGCGGCCGAGGCCGAATACGGCGACCGGGCACCGGTGTGGTCCGGCGAGCTCTACCTGGAGCTGCACCGCGCGACCTACACCACGCAGGCCAAGACCAAACAGGGCAACCGGCGCAGTGAACACCTGCTGCGCGAAGCCGAGTTGTGGTGCACGACGGCCGCGCTGGCCGCCCCGTCCGCGTACGCCTACCCGTACGGGGAGCTGGACCGGATCTGGAAGACGGTGCTCCTGCACCAGTTCCACGACATCCTGCCGGGCAGTTCCATCGCCTGGGTGCACCGCGAGGCCCGTGACACCTACGCCGCGGTGCGGGAGGAACTGGAGGCCCTCGTGGACGCGGCGGTGCGGGCACTCGGCGGTTCGCCGGACGGCCCCCCGGTGCTCCTCAACGCCTCGCCCTACGCGCGCCGGGAGGTGGTGGAGCTGGGCGCCCCGGCGGCGGCCGCCCTGCCGCCGGGCGGCGGGGCGCAGCCCCTGGCGGACGGCCGGGCGGCGGTGGCGGTCGACATTCCGGCGCTGGGTTCGGCGGCCGCCGGGGCGTCGGCGGCCGGTGCCGCCGCGGACCCGGTGCGGGCCGCACGGGAGGACGGCCGGATCGTGCTCGACAACGGCCTGCTGCGGGTGGCCGTCGACGCGGACGGGCTGCTGGCCTCCGTGTACGACCTCGCCGCCCGCCGCGAGGTCCTGGCACCGGGGGCCCGCGGCAATCTGCTGCAACTGCACCCCGACCACCCCACCAAGTGGGACGCCTGGGACATCGACCGCCACTACCGGCGCAGGCACACCGACCTGACGGCGGCGGAGTCCGTCGAGCTCGCCGAGGAGGGCCCCCTGCGGGCCGCGGTCCGGGTGGCACGTGCCTTCGGCGGCAGCCGCGTCGTCCAGGAGCTGCGGCTGACGGCGGGCAGCCGGCGGCTGGACGTGCTCACGGAGGTCGACTGGCACGAGTCGGAGAAGGTGCTGAAGGCGGCCTTCCCGCTCGACGTGCTCGCCGACCGCTCCACCGCCGAGATCCAGTTCGGGCACGTGCACCGCCCCACCCACGCCAACACCGGCTGGGACGCGGCCCGGTTCGAGATCTGCGCCCACCGCTGGCTGCACGTCGCGGAACCCGGCTACGGGATCGCCCTGCTCAACGACTCCACCTACGGCCACGACGCGGGCCGCTCCGGCACCGACACCACCGTCCGGCTCACCCTGCTGCGCGCCCCGCACAGCCCCGATCCGCAGACCGACCAGGGCACACACCGCTTCCGCTACGCCCTGCTCCCCGGCGCGGACATCGGCGACGCGGTCGCGGAGGGGCTCGCGCTCAACCTGCCGTTGCGGCACACCGCTTCGCTTCCACCGGTCGAGCCGCTGCTGCGGATCGGCCACCCCGGCATCACGGTGGAGTCGGTCAAGCTCGCCGACGACCGCTCCGGCGATGTCGTGGTGCGTCTGTACGAGTCGCGGGGCGGCCGCGCCTCGGGGGCGCTCACCGCGGGTTTCCCGCTCGCGCGCGCCCGGGTCGCCGATCTGCTGGAGCGGCCCCTGGAGGACGCCCCGCGCGACGGTGACGCGGTGGCCGTCGCGCTGCGACCGTTCCAGATCCTGACGCTGCGGCTCACCCCGCGGGCGCGTCAGGCGTCCCAGACGGCGACCGCCGTACGGTCGTCGGCGTAGCCCTTGACGCGGGTCTGGGTGTCGCCGAGGAAGGCCGGAAGGCCCGGGGGCTCGGCGGCACCCCACCGCTGCGCCAGGCGTGCGACGAGGTCGGGCTCGCCGCGCAGCGGGCCGGCCAGCCCGCCGCTGCACAGCAGCAGGGTGTCCCCGGAGCGGGCCACCGAGGCGCGGAAGCGGAAGCGGATGGCCGGGCTGTCCTCGGCCTCGGCGTGCTCGTCGGGACGCCAGGGGTCGAGGTCCTGCCACTCCCCGCCGCGGATGCGGAACAGACCGCCGTCGCCGACGCCGAAGAAGAGGCGGATGCGGCAGTCCGGGTCGACGGGCAGCAGCAGGCAGCGGAGCGTGGCACTGTACTCGGCCGGGTCCAGGCCCAGATCCTCGCCACGGGCGCGCAGCCGTCCGTAGCAGCGGTCGGTGAGCCGGTGCAGCCCCGACTTCAGGGAGGCGCGGCGGGAGGTGCGGATGTCCTCGGAAAGCCTGGGCTGGCTGCGTCCCACCGCCGACGCCATCCAGGCGCAGGCGTCCCGGGCGGCGCGGTGGGCGGTGTCGGAGGTGCGCGGGCCGGTGGCGACGGCGATCAGCAGCAGCGCGTCGTCGCCGGTGCCGAAGCGGGCGGTCAGGACGGCGTCCCGGCGCGGCTCTCCCCGGTAGCGGGCGGAGTCGCCGCGCACCGAGGCCGTACGGACCGTCAGCAGGCCGTAGTGCGCACCGTCGAGCACCGTGTCCGGGACGAGGTCGTCGAGGTCGCCCGGGTCGGCGGGCGGCCAGGCGGTCGGCTCCGGGTCGTAGGTGGGCGGGCCGTCCCCGACGTACGGCACTTCGGCGAGGGTGGGCTCGGGCCGGGGGGAGGGAACAGGCGCAGCGAGCGGGGCGGAGGGGCCCGGCGAGGCGGCGGGCACCCCGGGCTCCGCGGACGGGTCGGCGGGGGCCCAGCCCGGGGGCAGTCCGGGCGGCTCGGCCGCCGGTTCGAAGGCCACCCGGGGGTGGGGCGGGCCCTGGTACTGCCACGGACGCGGCGCGGTGGCCGGGGGCGGGGCCGCGCGGCGCAGCCGCAGGGTGTCGGGCGGTCCGGCGTCCTCACCCAGGGCGCCGTCTTCGCCGTCGGCGCCGGTTCCGCCGTACGACCTGTCGTACGGCACGTCGTACGGCACGTCACCCGGTCCGGCGTCCCCGGACCGGGGCGCGGTCTCCTCCGCCGGCGCCTCGTCCCGCGGGGCGGCCTGCGGCGGCAGCGGGTGCCCGGTGCCGGGCTCGCCGCCGAGCGCGCTGACCGCCGAGCTGTAGCGGTCGTCGAGCGTGTCGCCGGGCTCCCGGCCCCCGGGGTCCGGCTGCCCGTACAACTGCCGCCACCACTCGTCCTCTTGGCGGCGGTCCGTCTCCCCCTGCTGGCTCATGCCCCTATTGTCCACCGGGAGGCCCGCGGCGAAACAGAGTTCGGGTACGCGAATGGCCCGACGGGCGGCCGGCCCCCTCCTCGGGCCGCACGTCGGACGATCCAGTAGGGACACCTTGCCAGGACAGGGGTTCGAACAGGGATGATGGCGTGCGGCGGGATTGCGCCATGGCTCATTTCCGCCACGTCCGCGTGTTGTGTTCTTCGGATCCGGGGAAGGGGCGCCCGTGCTCGGTGCCATAGGGCTGGATGATGCCCAGGAGGCGGCGTACCGCGCCCTGGTGGGGCTGGGAGCCGCCGAGGTCGTCGACCTCTCGCACCGGCTCGGCCTGCCCGAGGACGAGGCGGCCAGGATATTGCGGCTGCTCGAGCGGCAGGGGCTGGTCGCGCAGTCCTCCGCCCGGCCCGGCCGCTGGGTGGCCGCCCCGCCCACCGTCGCGCTCGGCGCGCTGCTCAACCAGCAGCGGCATCAACTGGAGATGGCCGAGCTGACGGCCGCCGCACTGGCCCAGGAGTACCGCGGGGAGGCGGCCGAGCCCTCGGCGCACGACCTGGTCGAGGTGGTGACCGGCGCGAGCGCGGTGGCGCACCGCTTCCACCAGCTCCAGTTGGGGGCGGAGAAGGAGGTGTGCGCGCTCGTGACGGGCACCCCGATGGTCGTGTCGGGCATGGAGAACACCGCCGAGGAACGCGCCGTCGAACGGGGTGTGGCCTTCCGCGTGGTCGTCGAGCGGGAGGTCATCAGCGGGCCCAACGGCATCGCGGAACTCACGGCGGCGCTCGGCCGCGGCGAGCAGGTGCGGGTGGTGGAACGGGTCCCCACCAAGCTGGTGCTGGCCGACCGTTCGCTCGCGATGGTGCCCATGGCCCGCGACGCCTCGGGCCCCGCCGCGCTGGTCGTCCACGGCAGCGGCCTGCTGGACTCGCTGACGGCCCTGTTCGAGAGCGTCTGGCGGGAGGCCCTGCCGATCCGCCTGGACACCGGGGGCACCCCGCGGGAGGAGGCACCCGACGCGCCCGACGCCGTCGATCTGCAGATCCTCTCGCTGCTGCTGGCCGGACTGACTGACGCCAGCGCCGCCAAGCAACTGGAGCTGGGGCTGCGGACGGTGCAGCGCCGGGTCAAGCGCCTGATGGAGCTCGCGGAGGTGACGACCCGGCTGCAGCTGGGCTGGCACGCGTACGAGCGCGGCTGGGTGGACCGCTCCCCCGGCTGAGGCCCGGGGGCCCGTGGCGGAATGGAACGGAACGGAACGGACCGCCGCGAAGCCGGGAAACCCGGGGGCGCGGCAGGCCCCGTTCCGGCAGGCTGGGCTCATGGGGACCGGACAGCTGTGCCTGATCGGCGCCGTCATGCTGTCCGGGCTGCTGGGCGTGCTCGTACCGGGCGCGCCGGGCCCGCTCATGTGCTGGGCCGCGGTCCTGTGGTGGGCGACCCATCTGCACACCCCGCTGTCCTGGGGCGTCCTGGCCGCGGCCACCGGTGTGCTGTTGCTCAACCAGGCCGTGCAACTGCTGCTGCCGCCCCGTTCGGTGCGGGACGCCGGGGTCTCGCGGCGCGCCTTCCTCGTCGCCGGGCTGTGGGCCGTGGCCGGCTTCTTCCTGCTGCCGGTCGTCGGCGCGCCGGCCGGCTTCGCCCTCTCCCTGTACGGCGGTGAGCGCATGCGGCTCGGCAGCCACGGCGCGGCCTGGTCCTCGACGCGTACGGCGATGCGGGCGGCCGGGACGGCCGTGCTCGTGGAGCTCTTCGCGTGCCTGCTGGTCGCCGGGGCGTGGCTCGGGGCCGTCCTCACGTCCTAGCCGCCCGGACCCGGCACCGCGGGGCAGGAGCCCGGGCAGGTGAACGGGACGGGCCGGCCGCGCCGTTCGGCTCGCTTCGTCGCCGTACTCCGGCGAAATGGTCAGAGATCCGTAACACGCGGATCCCCTCTGTCCCCTCCCCCGTCCTCCCTGGTGGCCCGACCGGAACACGAGCACGAGCACGAGGAGCGGAGCGGACATGGGGTGGAGCGGGATACGCGGGACGAACGGCCGTGTGCTGGCGGCGGCGCTGGGCGTGGCGGGGGTGGCGGCCCTGGCGTCGGTGTGGACCGCCCATGCCGGCACCGCCGACGCGCGGCAGGCGGCGGCGGAACGCCCGGTGAAGCCCGCCGCCTCCGCCAAACCCCGGCCCATCCCCGGGCAGACCTCCGTACCCGATGCGGAACTGCCCGCCCCCGTCGTCAACATGGACATCGCGCACGCCTCCGACAAGGGCCCCAGGGGCGTCAACATCACCGTCGACGACGGACCGGACCCGGAATGGACCCCGCGGGTCCTGCAGGTGCTGAAGGACAACGGGGTCAAGGCGACCTTCTGCATGGTCGGCACCCAGGCGCGGGCCCACCCCGAGCTGGTGAAGGCGGTGGTGGCCGCCGGGCACCGGCTGTGCGACCACTCCGTCACGCATGACACGACCATGAACAACAAGTCGCGGGAGTACCAGGCGAAGGAGATCCTGGACGCCGAACGCATGATCACCCGGGCCTCGGGGGGCGTGCGGCCCCTCTACTACCGCGCTCCGGGCGGCGCCTTCACGCCGTACAGCCGCCAGCTGGCGGCCTCCCGCGGCATGCGCCCGCTGGGGTGGAACGTCGACTCCGAGGACTTCAAGCAGCCGGGCAGTGCCGCTCTGGTCTCCACCGTGGAGAAGGAGATCTCCAACGGGCCGACCGTGCTCTTCCACGACGCGGGCGGCGACCGCGGCCAGACCGTCGAGGCGCTGCGGCAGCTCCTGCCGTGGCTGAAGCAGCAGGGCTATGCCTTCGGCTTCCCGGTGCGCTGACCCGGCGCCCGGACCGCCGCCGGACCGCCGCCGGACCGCGGCCGGACCGCCGCCGGACCGCGGCCGGCCGGACAGCACAGAGAGCGCTCTCAGAGCCGTTCGCCGAGCGACGGGGAGAGCGCTCTCTCCCCGGTTCCGGGAAGGACTACGCTGTTCCCGTCCCGAGAGGAGCCCCCCTTGTCCGACCAGATCTCCGCAGCGCGCCCGACCCTCGAAGCCGTCGCCGAACGGGCCGGCGTCTCCCGGGCCACCGTCTCCCGGGTCGTGAACGGCGGGACGGGCGTGCGCGAGGCTCTGGTGGAGAAGGTCCGCAGGGCCGTCGAGGAGCTGGGCTACGTGCCCAACCAGGCGGCGCGGTCGCTGGTCACCCGGCGCACCGGCGCGGTCGCCGTCATCGTCGCGGAGCCGGAGACCCGGGTCTTCGCCGACCCCTTCTTCGCCCAGCAACTGCTGGGCATCAGCCGCGAACTGGCGGTCCACGACTCCCAGCTCGTGCTGCTGCTGGTGGAGGGCACGGCCGACTACGACCGGGTCGGCCGCTACCTGGCCGGCGGCCACGTGGACGGCGCGCTGGTCTTCTCGCTGCACGCCGAGGATCCGCTGCCCGGCATCACCCGCCGGATAGGGCTGCCCACCGTCTTCGGCGGGCGCCCCGGCTGGCCGGGCGCGGACGGGGACCGCAGCGTCCTGTACGTGGACTCGGACAACCGCGGCGGCGCCCGCGAGGCGGTACGGCACCTGGCCTCGCTGGGGCGCGAGCGCATCGCCACCATCACCGGGCCCCTCGACCAGACCGCCTCGGTGGACCGGCTCGACGGGTACCACGACATCCTGATGGACGCCGACCCGCGGCTGATCGCCGAGGGCGACTTCTCCGAGGCGGGCGGGGCGCGCGCCATGGCCGTGCTGCTGGACCGGGCGCCGGGCATCGACGCCGTCTTCGTCGCCTCCGACCTGATGGCCTCCGGCGCGCTGCGGGTGCTGCGCGAACGGGGCCTGAGGGTGCCGGAGGACGTCGCGATCGTCGGCTTCGACGACATGGCCTCGGTGGCCGAGCTGACCGATCCCCCGCTGACGACGATCCGTCAGGAGATCGAGGAGATGGGCCGGTTGATGGTGCGTCTGCTCGTCCGGGGCTTGGAGCGGCGGGCGGAGGAGGACAGCGGCGGCCGTCCGCTGTCCTCGCTCGTCACCCCGACCCGACTGGTCCGGCGCGCCAGCGCCTGACCGGCCGGGGTTCAGAGCGCGCCCTGCTCCTTGACCACCCGTCGGGCCTGGGCGAAGAGCATGCCCACGTTGACCGACCGGCGGCAGACCACGACGGCGACGACGTCCTCGTTGGTGTTGTTGCGCAGGAACAGGTGGGTCAGGTTCTCGCTGTTGACGAGGATCTCCTGGAAGTAGTGCTGGTCGCTGGTGACCCCGCGGCGCTCCTTGAAGACGTCCTCGATCATCACCACCGTACGCCCCTGGAACAGGTCGAGGGTCGCCGCGGCGAGCAGGTCCAGAACCTCCGGGGGATGGCTGTCGACGGTGTCGACGGAGAGCAGCATGCCGGTCGACATGTCGACGATACCGGCGGCGAGGCAGTCGGGGACCTCCTGGCGCAGGCTCTTCACCAGGACCATGACCTGGTCGGACAGATTGCCGTGCGGGCGTTTTCCGGTCGTGCTCACAGCGCTCCTCCTACGGTCGCTTCAGGGTCTTCGGTCGTCATCCGAGAACTCCCTCGGGATCGTGTGCGGGTTCCGGCACGCGCGCGGCCGCCGGCTCGGGATCGGGTTCGAGCAGGATCGCGCCGATGCGCTCGACGGCCGACCGCGCCTCCACGTGGAGTTGGGGGACGTTCACGCCCTCGTCCCCGACGACGACGAGGAGCGCGGTCTCGCCCACCGCGTACACGGCGGTGTAGCCGCCGCTGCTGCAGGTCACGGTCCGGCGGAGCGGGCCGCGCAGGGCGGCCGCGGCGATCCTCCCGGCGAGCCCGAGGCTGGCGGCGGCCAGCGCGGCGAGCCCGTTGGGGTCGATGGCGTCCTCGGTGTCGGCCGCGATCAGCAGGCCGTCGACGGCCGCCACGGCCGTGTCGGTGACTCCGACCACCCGGTCCCGCAATGTGCGCATCTCGGCGACCAGGGCGTCATGATTCATGCACGTGCACCTCCTTGAATTCCCTTCGGTCGATGTTCCTTGGGTCCCCGGGGATTTCGGTCACGGGGAATCGGGACGGCTCCGCCCTCGCGGCCGGAGAAATCCTTTCCAGCCCGATTGCGGGCGGGTGGCGTCGAGTGCCTCGCGGATACCGCTGGCACCCGGTTCACGGCGCGGCAGCCCCTCGCCGGCCGGACCCGGGGCGGATGCCTCCCCCGGCTCGCCCTCCGGCCCTCGCGGCGGTGGGGGCGGGTAGGGGTACGGTTCCGCATCCGGGGCCGGATACGGGTACGGAGCCGGGGCGCCGGCCGCGGGAACGGCGGGCGGGTACGGCGCGACGGACTCCGCCGGCCCGACCGGAACCGCCGTGGGCGGCTCGGGGCCGGGAGCCGCCGCGGGCGGCGGTGCCGGGGGCGGCAACGGGTACGCGGGCGGGGGCGGGACGGTATCGACCATGCCCTCGGCCCGCATCCGGGTGACCTCCACGGTGATCGTGTAGACCCCGCGGCCGATCAGAAAGGCGATGTCCCGGGGGCTGCGCCGGCCGTTGGCGCAGCCGAGGATCTCCCGGCGCACCGGGGCCAGGGGCTCGTCCGCCCAGGCGGGCGGCCCCACGGCGGCGACCCGGTCGCGGTCGGGGGAGACCGGGTGCGGCAGCGCGGCCAGCGCGGCGATCCGGCGGCCGCCCTCGACCAGCAGTTCCTCCGGTTCCACCCCGGCGCCTACGCCGGGCGGCAGCACGGGCCGCGGCGCGCCGGCCGGGGCGGGGTCGAAGGCGCAGTCGTCCATCCGCCCCGCCAGCACGGCGAAGACCGCGTCCTGAACGGCCATCATGTGCAGCACCTGGAACTCGGCCGTGCCGAGCCTGCCGCAGCCGGCGATCGCCGCCCCCGGCCACAGCGCGGTGCCGGCCGCGTCATGGGCCGCGTTCCACTCCTCGGCGTCGATGCGTCCGGAACGCACCAGCAGCGTGCCCACACCGGGGGCCCCGGGGCTCTCCACGGCCACGACCGAGCCGCCGAGCAGATGGAACGCCCCGCCGGGGCTGCCCTGCACCCGCAGCACCCCGGTGGCCCGTTCGTCGCGGCACCTGGACAGCGCGCGGCCGAGCAGACCGTGAGCGGCATTCCGGGCGGGCACGGAACCGGATGGTGCCGAGGTCATCGCTCCCCTTGCTGCGGTTGTTCGGGCCTACGGGCATGCGGGTTCACGGGCATACGGACGGGAGTCACGGAAATGCCGTACGCATGCACGAACAATCACGCCGGCGGGTAATTTCTAGCAGCCCTCCGAGACGTTCTTCCGGTCATCACACGACATGGCCGAGGGCGAATACTTGAGTCCTACAGATGTCGATTTCATGTGCCTCCCCGACCGTTTCCGCGACAACGGACGAAGTCATCCGGAGAAGGCGGCGGAGGGTCACGGCGCGGGGGCCGTGCCGTCAGGACATGGACCCGCGGCGTGGCCCGGACGCCCCATCGACCGTTACGCGTTCGACTCTTGACGAATCACCGGATGCGGCGGCAATCTCCTGGGCATCGCTTGAGAGCGCTCTCAAAAGCCGCGTCCGAGGGTCCTCTCACCCGTCCCGAAGCCATGGGAGGCTTCCATGCCCATTGCCCGAGCCGCCAGACGCGCCACCCTCCGACTCGGGGCGGCCGCACTCGCCGGGGCGCTCCTCGCAGCCTGCGGATCCGGCTCGACCGGCACGTCCGCGGAGAAGGACGGCAAGGTCACGATCACCGTCGACCTGTTCGGCACCTTCGGCTACAAGGAAGCCGGTCTGTACGACGACTACGAGAAGCTCCACCCGGGCGTCACCATCAAGCAGACCAGCACCGAGAACGAGGCCGACTACTGGAAGGCCCTGCAGACCCGGCTCGCGGGCGGTGGCGGACTCGCCGACGTCCAGGGCATCGAGGTGGGCCGCATCGCGTCGGTCACCCAGCAGCAGGCCGACAGGTTCGAGGACCTGAACGCCCTGGGCGCCAAGGACCTGAAGGACGACTTCTCCGCCGCCAAGTGGGCCGCCGCCACCACCTCGGACGGCCGGACCCTGGGGCTCGGCACCGACGTCGGGCCCGAGGCGATCTGCTTCCGCACCGACCTGTTCAAGAAGGCCGGCCTCCCCACCGACCGGGCCGAACTGGCGCAGAAGTGGTCCACCTGGGAGGGGTACCTGGAGCTCGGCAGACAGTACAAGACCAAGGCGGGGGCCAAGAGCGCCTGGATGGACAGCGTCGGCAGCCTCTACTCCGTGATCGTCGGCCAGGAGAAGGAGCGCTACTACGACGCCTCGGGCAAACTGATCTACGACGGCAACCCGGCGGTCAAGACGGCGTGGGACCTCTCGGTGAAGGCCGCCCGGGACGGGCTGAGCGCCAAGCTCGCCCAGTGGACGCCCGCCTGGAACCAGGCCTTCAGCAGCGGCTCCTTCGCCACCATCGGCTGCCCCGCCTGGATGCTGGGCTACATCAAGGGCCAGGCCGGGGACGCCGGCGAGGGCAAGTGGGACGTCGCCCCCCTCCCCGGCGGCGCCGCGGGCAACTGGGGCGGGTCCTACCTGGCCGTCCCCAAGGGCTCCGCGCACGCCAAGGAGGCCTTCGCCCTGGTCAAGTGGCTCACGGCCGCCGAGCAGCAGGCCAAGCTCTTCAAGAAGCAGGGCAGTTTCCCCTCCAACGTCGGGGCGATCGAGTCCGTCAAGGACGTCACGGACCCGTACTTCAGCAACGCGCCCATCGGGCAGATCTTCGGCGCCGCGGCCGAGGCCTCGCCGGTCCAGGTCCTCGGCGTGCACGACGGTGACGTGAACCAGCAGATCACCAACGCGCTCGGCGAGGTCGAGCGCAAGGGCACGGACTCCGCGACGGCGTGGAGCCACGCCCGGAAGGGCGTCGAGAACGCCGTCGGCTGACGGTCCCCGCCCCCGCCCGCGTCGGGCGCGGAGGGCCGCTTCCCCCGGACCTCCGCGCCCGACCGCCTCCGACGCCCCGGGGTGACCGCGCGTCACCCCGGCCCGACCCGAAGGCCCCGCCCCCATGACCCTGACCGCCACCGCGCCGGCCCCCTCCGCCCGGCCCTCGGCGCCCCCGCCGCGCCTGCTCGCCCGGCTGTCGCCGTACGCCTACATCGCGCCGTTCTTCGCCCTCTTCGCCGCGTTCGGGCTCTTCCCGCTGCTCTACACCGCGTACGTCTCCCTCTACCGCGTCGAGCTCCAGACCCCCGGCGACATGGAATGGCGGGGCCTGGACAACTACACCGCGCTCCTCGGCGACGGCTTCTTCTGGACCGCGCTGCGCAACACCTTCACCATCGGCGTCCTCTCCACCGTGCCGCAGCTGCTCATGGCGCTCGGCCTCGCCCACCTGCTCAACTACAGACTGCGCGGCCGGACCCTCTTCCGGGTCACGATGCTCCTGCCGTACGCCACGTCCGTGGCCGCCGCGACCCTGGTCTTCGCCCAGCTCTTCGGCCGTGACTTCGGGCTGATCAACTGGCTGCTGGGGCTGGCGGGGATCGGGCCGGTCGACTGGCAGTCCGGCACCGTCGCCTCTCAGATCGCGGTGTCGGCCATCGTGACCTGGCGCTGGACCGGCTACAACGCGCTGATCTACCTCGCGGGCATGCAGACCATCCCCGAGGAGCTGTACGAGGCGGCGGAGCTGGACGGCGCCTCACGATGGAGGCAGTTCCTGCACGTCACGCTGCCCGGACTGCGGCCCACGATCCTGTTCACGATCGTGGTCTCCACGATCGGCGCCACCCAGCTGTTCGGCGAACCGCTGCTGTTCGAGGGCAGCATCTCGGGCGGGATCTCGCACCAGTACCAGACCCTCGGGCTCTACATGTACGAGCAGGGCTGGGGCTACTTCCATCTGGGGCGCGCCGCCGCCATCGCATGGGTGATGTTCGTCCTCATCGTTCTGCTCGTACTGGCCAACACCGCGCTCGCGCGGCGGCGTTCACGGAAGGGGGCACGCCGGTGAGCGCGCTTCTCACACGGCCCGGGTCCGAACGGGAGGCGAGTGCCCCGCGCACCCTGCCGCGACCGCGGCGGTCCCGCGCCGGCCGGCAGCACCACGGTGGCCGCCTGGCCTACGCGATCCTGATCCTCGCGGCCCTGGTCTCCGCCTTCCCCTTCTACTGGACGATCGTCGCCGCGACCCGGTCCAACGCCGAACTGGCCGCGACCCCGCCGTCGCTGATGCCCGGCGGCAACCTCATGCACAACTTCCGGCAGGTGCTGGAACAGGCCGACATCGGCAAGGCGCTGCTCAACTCGCTGATCGTGTCGGGGTCGGTGACGGTCGGGACCGTGCTCTGCTCCACGCTCGCCGGGTTCGCCTTCGCGAAGCTGCGCTTCCGCGGCCGCAACGCGCTGCTCTCGCTGACGGTGGGGACGATGATGATCCCGCCGCAGCTCGGCGTGATCCCGCTGTTCATGCTCATCGCCGAACTGCACTGGGTGAACCAGCTGCAGGCCGTGATCCTCCCGGGGCTCGTCTCGGCGTTCGGGGTCTTCTTCATGCGGCAGTACCTCGCGCAGTCGCTGCCGGACGAGTTGATCGAGGCGGGGCGCGTCGACGGCGCCTCGACGGCGCGGATCTTCCGGAGCATCGTCGTGCCCATCGCCCGGCCGGGGATGGCGGTGCTGGGGATGCTGACGTTCATGGCCTCGTGGAACGACTTCTTCTGGCCGATCATCGCGCTCACGTCGCAGGAGCCCACGGTGCAGGTCGCCTTGCGGCAGCTGGGTGGGGGGTACGTCCACGACCAGTCCGTGATCATGGCGGGCACGCTGCTGGGGACGGTGCCGGTGCTCTTGGTCTTCGGCGTGCTGGGGCGGCAGATCGTGGGCGGGATCATGCAGGGCGCGGTGAAGGGGTAGGGCGGTGCCCTTGTGTGTGGCCGGTGTTCGTGTGCGGCGCCGTTTGTGGTGGCGGTTGCGGTTTCTCCCCCACCCTCCCACCCGATTGCCCGGCGCGGTCGGTGCGGGCCGCGCACCATGTGCCTGGGGTCGGTGCCGCGCCGGCGCACTCCCCCAGCCTCCGGCCGGGGGTACCCCCACCAGCGCTCGCGGTTTACGCCGACATCATGCGGCGCCGGGTTCGCCGCTCGTCTCCCCCAGCCTTCGGCCGGGGGGAGCACCCCGCCACACCCCCTCCGGTCGTATAGGCGCACGACGACCAGTGGGGGGTCAGCAAGGCACCTGCGGCGACCCCGAACCGCTTCCTCACCCCCTGCATCCCCCAGCTACCGGTGGGGGTCGGCTAGGCAACCGGGGCGACCCCGGACCGCCCTTTGACCCCCCTCCGGGGATCAGGCGCGCTACGAGAGGGAGGGGGCGGGGTCGGAGGGGTGGGCGTTCTGGACACTGGGCGTATTTGTGTGCGGCACAGACGGCACCAACATGGACCGCCCGCCACGCACGTAAATATGCGTCCAGAATGCCCAGCCCCGGAGGCCCCGCACCCGGCCCACCCACACACGCGCGAGGCGGCACCTGACCGCGCCGGGCAATCGGGAGGGCGGGCGGGGAAAAACCCACCGCAACCACAAACGGCGCCGCACACAGACACCGCGCACCACCGAACCGCACACGAGGAGACCCCGTGACCACGACCGCCCCCCACCCCACCAACACCCCGCACACGACACCGGCCTTCCCCGAAGGGTTCCGGTGGGGCGCCGCCACCGCCGCCTACCAGATCGAGGGCGCCGCCGACGAGGACGGGCGGACGCCCTCGATCTGGGACACGTTCAGCCGGACGCCCGGCAAGGTGCGCAACGGGGACACCGGGGACATCGCCGCCGACCACTACCACCGCATGCGCGAGGACGTCGCGCTGATGGCGGAGCTGGGCCTGACGGACTACCGCTTCTCCGTGTCGTGGCCGCGCGTGCAGCCGACGGGCCGGGGCCCGGCCGTGCAGAAGGGGCTGGACTTCTACCGCGCCCTGGTCGACGAGCTGCTGGACCACCGCATCCGTCCCGTGCTGACGCTGTACCACTGGGATCTCCCCCAGGAGCTGGAGGACGCCGGCGGCTGGCCCGTGCGGGCCACCGCGGAGCGGTTCGCGGAGTACGCGGGCCTCGTGGCGGACGCGCTCGGAGACCGGGTGCCGTTGTGGACGACGCTGAACGAACCCTGGTGCTCGGCCTTCCTGGGGTACGCCGAGGGGGTGCACGCGCCGGGGCGGACGGAGCCGGAGGCGGCGCTGCGGGCGGCGCACCATCTGAACCTGGGGCACGGGCTCGCCGTCGGCGTGCTGCGCGAGCGGCTGCCGGTGCGGGCGGAGGTGTCGCTGACGCTCAACCTCGCCGCGGTGCGGCCGCACACGGCGAGTGCCGCGGACGCCGACGCCGCGCGCCGGGTCGACGCACTGGCCAACCGGATCTGGCTGGATCCGCTGTTCCACGGCCGCTACCCCGAGGATCTGCGGCGGGACACGGCGGCGCTGACGGACTGGTCCTTCGTCGAGGACGGCGACCTGGCGGCGATCTCCCGTCCGGTCGACCTGCTGGGTCTCAACTACTACGCCCCGACGGTGGTGGCCGCCGGCGCCCATGCCGGGCCGTCCCCGTGGCCGGGGGCGCTGGAGCATGTGCGCTTCGTGCCGGCGCCGGGGCCGCGGACCGCGATGGACTGGCCGGTGGACGCCGAGGGCCTGTACGAGCTGCTGGCCCGGCTGCGGGACGAACTGCCGGACACGCCCGTGCTGATCACCGAGAACGGCGCCGCGTACGACGACTACGCCGACCCTGAGGGCGAGGTCCACGACCCGGAGCGGATCGCCTATCTGCGTTCGCACCTGGACGCGGTGCACCGGGCGATCGCGGACGGCGCCGATGTGCGGGGCTACTTCCTGTGGTCGCTGCTGGACAACTTCGAGTGGGCCTATGGCTACGGCAAGCGGTTCGGCATGGTGCACGTGGACTTCGCGAGCCAGCGCCGCACGCCGAAGGACAGCGCCCGCTGGTACGCCGGGGTCGTCGCCCGGGGCGGCCTGCCACCGAAATGAGCGGCACATGCGGACAACTCGGGCCCGCAGTCTGTGAGTTGGACCGCCCGGCGTGTGAGACGGTTCGGCCACGGGAAGGTCACGGACAGACATCGAAGGTGAAGGTGCGGTAAAACGCGCCGCGAACGGGATGGAGAAGCCATGGTCTACTCGATCGTCCTCGGCGTCGTCATCGTCGCACTCGGCCTCGGCAGCGTCGTCTACACGTTCTGGCACGAGGGCAGTCCGCTGTCCTTGCGCCGCGAGCAGCGCCACGACGGCGCCGGATGACCGCCGGCCCGGCTCCCCGCCGGGGAGCCGGGCCGGAACCGGTCAGTACACCTTGCGGTGCCCGCCGCCGCGCTTGCGTTCGTACATCTCCCGTCCCGCGGCGGAGCGCAGCTTCCACTCGCGGCGCATCTCCGAGCGGAGCCGGGCGTCGGTACGGGAGGCGATCCACGCGTTCTCGCGGAGCAGCTTGCGGTAGCTGTCCAGCCGGCGGTGGGTCAGGGCGCCGTCCTCCAGGGCGGCGAGGACCGCGCAGCCGGGCTCGGAGGTGTGCGAGCAGTCGTGGAAGCGGCACTCGCCGGCCAGCGCCTCGATGTCGGAGAACGTCTGGGTGAGACCGGCGTCGGCGTCCCACAGACCGACCCCGCGCAGCCCCGGGGTGTCGATGATCACCCCGCCGCCGGGCAGCGGCAACAGGTCGCGGGTGGTCGTGGTGTGCCGTCCCTTGCCGTCGCTGTCGCGGATGGTCTGCACCTCCTGGACCTCGCGGCCCAGCAGGGCGTTGGTGAGCGTCGACTTGCCCGCGCCCGACTGCCCGAGCAGCGCGGATGTGCTGCCGGTCAGCGCCTCCGCCACCTCCGGGACGCCCTCGCCGGTGGCGGCGCTGACGACCAGGACCTCCACGCCGGGCGCCGCGCCGCGGGCGTCGTCCAGCAGATGGGCGGGGTCCTCCACCAGGTCGGCCTTGGTGAGGACGACCAGCGGCTGCGCGCCGCTCGTCCAGGCCAGGGAGACAAAGCGTTCGAGCCGCCCGAGGTCGAGTTCGGCGGCGATCGACACGGCGATGACCGCGTGGTCGACGTTGGCCGCCAGGACCTGGCCCTCGGACCGCTTGGACGAGGTGGAGCGGACGAAGGTGGTGCGGCGCGGGAGCAGGGCGCGTACGGCGGGACCCGTGTCCGTGGTCTCGTCGACGGCGGCCCAGTCGCCGGTGCAGGCGATCCCCATGGGGTCGCGGGTGAAGACGTCCTCGGTGTCGGCGCGTACGGTCATCAGGCCGCCGGAGCCGTCGGGGAGGACGACGTCGCACAGCCCGCGGTCGACGCGGACGATGCGGCCGGGTGTGAGTCCCCGCTCCGCGTGGACGGCGAAGTCGGAGTCGAGTGCGGAGTCCCAGCCGTAGGCGGTGAGCGCGGTGGACGGCTGCGGGACGGATCCGTTGTTCAACGGGGAGGGAGCCCTTCGGGAGGGCGGTCGCGCGCGGCTGTGCCGTCGGTTGCTTCGCGACGGGCGGGGTCAGCCGGCGACCGCTGAGGTGGGGTTGATGATCTTCTGAATGCGGGCAGCGCCCAGCTCGACGGCAGTCATCGTTCCAACACCTCCCGGTTTGCTCGCGGTCTGACGGCGACACTTTAGCCGGTGCGCCGGGAGACCCCGCAACTGGTTTTCCGCGGCCGTCTCAGGCCGTCTCGGTGTAGCGCTCCCCCGCGTACGCCCGGATCACCGGGACGACCGCGTCCACGCCGCCGGGCAGCCGGTCGAGACGCACCAGGGCGAAGGCCTTGTGACCGTCGACGATATAGCTGGGGTTGGCCTGCGGACGGGTGCCCGGCAGCGGCCACACCACCAGCCAGGGCCGGGGGTCGGTCTCGGTCGGCGGGCGGCCGACCGAGACGGCCGCGAGGTCCTGCCAGGAGAAGAACGCCTCCTCCTCGGCGACGTCGCGCATGCCGATGCCGGCGGGGCCGACGCGCAGCCGCAGCGGCTTGCGCCAGCGCCCGTACGAGCGGATCGCGAGGGTCCAGCAGCCGATCGCGCCGAGCGGACCGAGGGCGGCGAAGGGCTCGGGGCCGACGATGCGGCCGTGGACGAGTTCCCAGAACGAGTAGGTGAAGACGAGGGCGAGCGCCGCCCAGACCAGGGTCCGGGTGCCGGCCCGCCGGCCGTCGACGAAGTACCGCTCCCCGCCGGGCACGACGAGTTCGGGCCCCGAAACGGTCACGGGGATCGGCGGACGCACGGCTCGCGGCGCGGTCTCGAAGGCGGCGCCGCCGTGTTCGGCGAGGGCGGCCGTCAGCACGGAGACGCTCTGGTCGAGGTCCGCGCAGTCGACGAGCGTGTAGCGCGACGGGGTGTCCCACCTGCGGTCGGGCTTGCGGGGGAACGTGACGCCGGGGGCCGTCCGGAGCGTGAGCCGGGGCTTGGGCGGCGTGGTGGTCTCGCTGTCCTCACCGGTGTTCGGGACGTGCCAGAGGGAGACCGCCTCGATCTGCTCCCAGGCGAGTTCCGCGTCATGGAGCGTGATGCCGAACGCGTCGATCCGCAGCCGGAACGGCAGCCGGGCCTTGCGCAGATCCTTCACCCCGCCGTAGACCGCCGCGATCGCCAGGAACCCCACCAGGGCCGGCCCCGTGCCCTCCCGGGTCAGGATCAGCCAGACCAGGGCGCCCGCCAGGGCGACCAGACCTCCGGTCACCCACCGCCGGCCCCGTCTCACCAGTGTCCGCTCGACTGTGAACTCCACTGCTCACGCCCCCTTTTTGCGCGTCCGCGCCCGGCTCTCATGATGCGCTCGAGGGGGTGCGCGGCTGCGGCCGCGAGCCGGGTGTTGCCCAACCGTGACGCCCGGCCGCGTGACGGCTCCGGCAGGTCGCCGCCGCGTCGCCCGCCGTTCACCGAAGGCCCCTCCGACGCGGCTTTGCCTGTTCTTTACAACCCGGTCCCGCGCCGCCTCGTCTCTTCGCGCGATCAGTTGCCCCACCCGTCCTGCCCCACCCGGGAGCAGGACGGGGTGACGAAGGAGAGCGATACATGCGCAGGAGAGTTCTCACCGCCGCGGCCGTCGCGTGCGCCGCGGTGCTGGCGGGGACGGCGCCCGCGTTCGCCGACGGACCGAGCGCCCAGCCCTCGCAGGCCCCCAGCGCCGCGCCCACCCGGAGCGCGAGCCAGGCGCCGTCCCCGGTGCCGACCTCACGCCAGGTGCGCACCGTGCCGGCGGGTGCGCCCGACACCGGTGTGCAGTCCCCGGCCGACGCGAACGGTCCCGACGGCACGGTGATGGCGGCTGCCGCGGGAGGCCTGCTGCTCCTGGCCGGCGGCACGTTCGTGGTGACGCGACGCAGGCGCAGCACCGCCGGATGACCCCGCGGGCACGGTGGGCCGCGGTCGCGGCGGTCCTGGCGGCACTGCCCTGGGCGGGCGGGTGCGCGAGCGGTTCCGGCGACGGGCCCGTCGCCGCGCCGTCCGTCGTCACCGCTCCGCCCGCGGCGGCCCGGACCCGGCCGTCTCCGCCGGCGCCGCTCGCCCGCTCGGTCCCGGTTCGGCTGCGGATCCCGGCCATCGGGGTCGACACGCCGGTCATGGAGCTGGGGCTGGCCCCGGACGGCACGGTGGAGGTCCCGCCGGTGGCGCGCGACTCGCCCGCCGGCTGGTACCGCCACTCCCCCACGCCGGGCCAGCTCGGCCCGTCGGTGCTCCTGGCCCACGTCACCGTCGGCCGGTACGGCGACGGGGTGTTCCGCGACCTGGCGCGGCTGCGGCCGGGCGACCGGATCGTGGCCGGGCTGCGGAACGGCGCGTCGGCGCGGTTCACCGTGGACCGCGTGCAGACGGTCGCCAAGGCGCACTTCCCGACAGAGCGGGTCTACGGCGACGTGGACCGGCCGGAGCTGCGCCTGATCACCTGCGGCGGCCCTCGCACCGCCGACGGGAGCGGATACCGCGACAACGTCGTGGTGTACGCCTCCCTGACCTCGGCGGGCCGCCCCTAGGGCGCGGCCGGCCGGCCCGGAGCACCCCCCGGGCCGGCCGGCCGGCGGCATGCCTCGGGCATGATGAACGACGGAATGTGGAGAGTGTTGAAACGGTCTTCCCGGGACGAAGCGGCGTCCGAGCTGTTCGCCGCCCTCTACCCCCGCCTCGCCGGCTGGTGCCGGCGGCTGGTCGACGACGACGAGACGGCCCACGAGATCGCCTCGGAGGCCTTCACCCGGTTGTGGGCACGCTGGACGAGCGTGGACGAGCCGCGCGGCTTCCTCTACGTCACGACCGCCAACCTCGTGCGCGACCACTGGCGGAAGCTGGAGCGCGAACGCCGGGCGATGCGGCGCGCCACCGCGGAAGTGCTCGTCGACGGACAGGGCGAGGGACGTGACGGGCAGACCGACCCCTCGGTGCGGATGCTCGTGCAGTCGCTGCCCGAGCGGCTGCGGGTGACCGTCCTGCTCTACTACTACGCCGACATGCCGGTCCGTGAGGTGGCCGCTGTGACGGGCCGGAAGGAAGGAACCGTGAAGGCCGATCTCCACGCGGCCAGGGAACGCTTGCGAGCCGGACTGAGGAGAAGCCTTGATCACACCCATTGAGGGCCCGGACGAAAAGCGCGACCCGGCCCTGGACGCACTGCTGCAGCCCGCCCCGATCCTCCTCGGACCGCCGCCCGGCCGGTTCCGGGAGGTCCGCCGCGCGGCGGCACGGCGCAAGCTGCTGCGGACCGCCGCGGGAGCCGGGGTGTCCCTGGCCGTGGCGGCGATCGTCGCCGTGCCGCTGCAACTGCTGTCGACCCCGGGACAGCCCCCGGCGGTCGGACCGGCGGTGCCCGCGATCTCCGTCCCCCCGGCGGCCCACCCGACCTCGCCCGCGCCGACCGAGTCCCCCACACCGGAACCCACCCGGACGCACCAGCAGAACCCCCGCACCGGCTCCCCGCCCCCCGTCCCCGACCCGCGCCGCTCGGCCTCCTCCGCCCGGCAGTCGCGCTCCCTCCCGGCCACGCCGCTCCGCGGTGTCACGGCGGAGGCGACCCCCAGTCCCCGCGGCTGACCCGGGGGCGCGCAGCGCCCGTGTCCGATTCCTTCAAGACGACCCGGGCGGACGGCACCTACCGTTGCGGCATGACTCTTCGCATCGATGTCGTCGAGATCGTCGTGGCCGACATGGCCGCCTCCCTGGCCTTCTACCGGAGGCTGGGCCTGGACATCCCCGCCGGGGCGGACGCCGAACCGCACGTGGAGGCGGCGCTGCCCGGCGGGCTGCGCCTGGCGTGGGACACCGTGGAGACCGTCCGCTCCTTCGACTCCTCGTGGACGCCGCCGCAGGGCGGGCACCGGATGGCGCTCGCCTTCGCGTGCGACGGACCGGCCGAGGTGGACGCGGCGTTCGCCGAGCTGACCGGGGCCGGGTACGCGGGGCACCTCAAGCCCTTCGACGCTCCCTGGGGCATGCGCTACGCCGCGGTCCTCGACCCGGACGGCAACCCGGTCGACCTCTTCGCGGGACTTTCCTGACCATGTGCCCCCCGGGGCCGGCTGCGGCCTGAGCGGTACGCGCGAGCGGTACGCGCGAGCGGCCGGCTGGCCGGGCGCCGGGAGGTACTGCTAGTGGACGGGCGCGGGTTCGTCTCGCTCCCTTCGGTCGCAAGGCGGCGGGCTGCGGATGGGAGGGTGGAGGCGGGGCCTTCGTGGCAGTGTGCGGGTCCTTGCGTGGTCGGGGTTCAGGCGCCGGAGCGGGGTCGGTTGTTCGTGGGGTGCCGGTCTCGTTGCCGTCCGCGGGTATAGATGGCCGCTTCCACGCCTACCCTTCGTGCGTGGCGCGCCTGCCGTGACCGGCGTCTGCGGGTGATTCCCCTACAGAAAGTGGGCTCGGCAGGTCGATTTCCGAGATCGGGCTCTGTTTCGCCGACATAATCGGTGAAAGCGGGCCCGATCTTCTCCGGCTCAAAGATCGGGCTCTGTTCCGCCGACTATGTCGGCGAAAGCGAGCCCGATGTCCCATGGCCCCCTCGACAGCACCCCGAAGCAGCCGCAGACGCCGGTCACGGCAGGCGCGCCCACCACGAACGGTGGGCGTGGAAGCGGCCATCTATACCCGCGGCCGGGAACGAGACCCCAGCCGCGGGAAAGGCAACCCGCTCCGGCGCCTGAACCCCCGCCGACCACCCACCCGCACCCCGCTGCAAAGGCCCGCCCCCACCCTCCCATCCGCAGCCCGCCGCTTTGCGACCGAAGGGAGCGAGACGGCGAGACAGCCGAACCATCCAGCCCACCACAACCGGCCTGCCCAGCCACCCACCTCTAGCGCAGCAGCTCGCCCAGCGGCACCCCGGCCAGGGCGCGGACGTCGCGGGCGAGATGGGCCTGATCCGCGTAACCCGCGCAGGCGGCCACCTCGGCGAAGGCGTGCCCGCGCCGGGCCAGTCGCAGCGCGTGCTGGAGGCGCAGGATGCGGGCGAGGGTCTTGGGACCGTAGCCGAAGGCGTCCAGGCAGCGGCGGTGGAGCTGGCGTTCGCTGAGCCCGGCGTCCTCGGCGACGGCGTCGACCCGGGCGCCCGCCGCGAGGTTCGCGGCGACCTGCGGGGCCCATGGCGTCGCCGCGCGCGGAAGGCCCCGCCGCAGCACGAGAGCCTCGAGGACGGCACCGGGGTCCGCGGCCGCCGCGACCCGTTCGGTGAGCCGACGCACCTCGGCGCCGGGCCACAGCGCCTCCAGCGGCACCCGCTGGTCGCGCAGTTCGTGGGCGGGCAGCCCGAAAACGGCCGGGCCCACGCCGGGGGCGAAGCGCAGTCCGGCGAAGCGGGTGCCGGGCGGGTCCGCGGAGAGATGGGCGGTGGTGTCGGGCCCGGCCGCGAAGAGCCCGGTGCCCTCACCCCAGATCAGGTCGATGCAGCCGTCGGGCAGCACGCGCGCGGCGCCGGCACCCGCTGTCTTCGTCCACAGCACGGCGCCGGGCACTGTCGACATCCGCTCCCGGTACACCGCTCCAGCATGGCACCGGCCACCGTCACCGGGACGGCTTGCCGCCGCCCTTGCCCGAAGGGCGCCGTCCGCGCAGCCGGGACCGCACGTCGTCCGGGGGCAGGAAGCCCGCCCAGCGCTCGGGGAATTCGGCGGGCGGGTCCTCCGGCCCGACCTCGTCGTCCGGGGCGGACTCGAAGGCGGCGCGGCGGGCGGCGGCCTCGGCGACGAGGTCGGCGGCGGCGCGTTCCCTGGCGCGGGCGTTCTCCTCCCGGGCGGCCGCGGTCTCGATCGACGGCCAGACCCGGTCGATGGCGGCGTTGACGGCGGCGCCGACGAGTACCGCGAAGGCGGACACGAAGATCCACAGCAGCACCGCGACGGGCGCGGCCAGCGATCCGTAGATGGTCGGACCCTCGACGGTCTGGGTGAGGTAGATGCGCAGCACGAAGCTCCCCAGCACCCACATCAGCAGGGCGACGGCCGCCCCCGGCATGTCCTCGTACCAGGGCGACCGCACCGGTACGGAGACGTGGTACAGCGTGGTGAGGAACGCGATCGACAGCACCAGGACGACCGGCCAGTACAGCAGCCGGATCACGGCCTCGCTCCACGGCAGGAACGACACCACCGCGTCCGGGCCGACGACCATCAGCGGCATCACGACGGCGCCGATGACGAGGGCCACGATGTAGAGGAGCAGGGCCAGCAGCCGCGTCTTGACGATGCCGCGCCTGCCCTCCAGCCCGTACATGATCGTGATCGTGTCGACGAAGACGTTGAGGGCGCGCGACCCGGACCACAGGGCGATGACGAAGCCGATGGAGATCACATCGGGCCGGCCGCCGCCGAAGACGTCGTCGACGAGCGGCCGCATCAGCTGGTCGACGCCCTTGTCGGACAGGACGGTCGCGGCGGCCGTGAGGATGTTGCGGCGGATGTTGTCGATCGTGTCGGTGCCGATGATCTCGTCGACGTAGCCGATGGCACCGACGAGGCTGAGCAGCAGCGGCGGCAGCGAGAGCAGGACGAAGAAGGCGGCTTCGGCGGCGAGTCCGGTGACGCGGTACTCCATGCAGGAGTCGACCGTGTCCTTGAGCAGCAGCCAGCCCACCTTGCGCTTGGACACGTTCCGGTAGAGGGCCCGCGCCCGGTGGAGACGGCCTCGCCTGGGCCGCTCGGGTGTTTCGTCTGCTGCCTGCACGCGCCTACCGTAACTGTCATGAGTCCCCCCACACACACCGTGACCAACCAGGCTCCGCCCCTGGTCGGGTATGACGTGTACGCCGCCGACGCCGCCCTGGTGGAGGGGGTGGCGCGGCATGTGGCGCCCGATCTCCGGGAGGAGGTCGACCGGGAGCTCGGCGGCATCGGCCGGGCCGCCGGTTCCGCGCAGGCGCGGGGCTGGGCGGAGGCCGCGAACGCCCATCCCCCGGTGCTGCGCACGCACGACCGGTACGGGCACCGGATCGACGAGGTGGAGTTCCACCCGTCCTGGCACCGGCTGCTCGGGCGGGCGGTCTCGTCCGGGCTGACCGACGCCTGGTCGCGTCCCGGCGGGCACCTGCGCCGTGCGGCGGGCTTCCTGGTGTGGTCGCAGGCCGAGGCGGGGCACGGCTGCCCGGTGTCGATGACGCACGCGGCGGTGCCGGCGCTGCGGACCGACCCGGTGCTGGCGGCGGAGTGGGAGCCGCGGCTGGGCTCGCGCGTCTACGATCCCGGGCTGCTGCCGCCGGGCGGAAAGCCCGGGGCGCTGTTCGGCATGGGGATGACCGAGAAGCAGGGCGGCTCGGACATCCGGGCCAACACCACGCGCGCGGAGCCGCTGGCGGAGGAGGGCGCCTATCTGCTCACCGGGCACAAGTGGTTCTGCTCGGCGCCGATGTCCGACGCCTTCCTCGTGCTGGCCCAGGCTCCCGGCGGGCTGACCTGCTTCCTGCTGCCGCGGGTGCTGCCGGACGGCTCACGCAACGTGTTCCTGATCCAGCGACTCAAGGACAAACTGGGCAATCGCTCCAACGCCTCGGCCGAGGTGGAGTTCGACGGGACGTGGGCGCGCCGGGTCGGCGAGGAGGGGCGCGGGGTGGCGACGATCATCGAGATGGTGGCGGCCACCCGGCTGGACTGCGCGACCGGTTCCGCGGCGCTGATGCGGCAGGCGGTGGCGCAGGCGGTGCACCACGCCGGGCACCGCAGCGCGTTCGGCGGGCTGCTGATCGACAAGCCGCTGATGCGCAACGTCCTGGCGGACCTGGCGCTGGAGTCGGAGGCGGCCACCACGACGGTGCTGCGACTGGCGGCGGCGTACGACGCGGGCAGCGAGCAGGAGCGGCACTTCCTGCGGCTGGCGGTGCCGGTGTCCAAGTACTGGATCACCAAGCGCTGCGCGCCGCTGGTGGCCGAGGCTCTGGAGTGCCTGGGCGGCAACGGCTACGTGGAGGAGTCGGGTCTGCCGCGGCTGTTCCGGGAGTCGCCGCTGAACTCGGTGTGGGAGGGCTCGGGCAATGTGCAGGCGCTGGACGTGCTGCGGGTGCTGCAGCGGGAGCCGATGGCGCTGAACGCCTTCCTGGGCGAGATCGGCCTGGCGCGCGGCGTGGACCATCGACTGGACGGCGCGATCAAGTCGCTGCTGACGGAACTGGCCGATCTGGAGGGCATCGAGGCGCGGGCCCGCCGGGTGGTGGAGCGCATGGCGCTGGTGCTGCAGGGCTCGCTGCTGGTGCGGTTCGCGCCCGTGGAGGTCTCCGACGCCTTCTGCGCCTCGCGGCTCGGCGGTGACTGGGGGGCGACCTTCGGGACGCTGCCGCGCGGCCTGGACGTGGCGGCGATCGTGGAGCGGGCGCGACCGGTGGTGTGAGGGCGGGGGCGGCGGCGGTCCTCCCGGGGTCCCCACGGAAGGACCGGGACCACGGGGAAACGTTCCGCCGCCGCGCCGCACTGAGGGTGGTGCCGCGCCGACTCGGCACCACCCCCGGTCTCGCTTCACCGTCGCACGGATTCAGGGTTCCGTACGAGTGGCGTGATGCGCCGTCACTGTCCGTCGAATGCGCGCATATTCGCAACCGTTGCAGACAGTTGCAAGGTATTGGCCGGATATCCCACCGGACGGACCGGCCCGACGGCACCATATGCACATGGTGTGGCCGCGGAGTACCGCCGCGGCCACTGCCGGGGCGCAGAACGCGCTGCGCACACGGACGCGGGGAGCACCATGAGCCAGGATCCGATCGACGCGCGGTCGTTGTCGGTCCAGTCCGTCCGGGAACCGCGTCGTTCCGCGCGGTTGCTGGCCGACATGCGGGACGCCGCCCTGGGCGGCGGATCGCGGGGCGCGGTCCCCAGACCGGTGATCCAGGACTCCTGGCGGCGCGCCCTGGACCTCGGCGTGGACCCGGACAACGGCAGCCCGGCCGGCATGCTGACCGCCGACGAGATCGAGCTCCGCAGGCGCCGTACGCCGCTGAACGACGTGCTGCCCGCGCTGCGTGACGGCCTGGTCTCGGTGGCCGACGAGGCCCGGCACATCATGGTGGTGACCGACCCCGAGGGCCGGGTGCTGTGGCGGGACGGCAGTCTCGCCGTCCGCAGGAGCGCGGACCGGCTCGGCTTCGCCGAGGGCGCCTCGTGGTCGGAGGAGGCCGTGGGGACCAACGCGATCGGCACCGCCCTGGTCACCGGGCGGCCGGTGCAGGTGCACTCCGCCGAGCACTTCGTACGGGTGCACCACCAGTGGACCTGCGCCGCCGCCCCGCTGCACGACCCGCGCGACGGACGGCTGCTGGGCGCGGTGGACGTCAGTGGTCCCGCGGCGGGCATGCATCCCGCGATGCTGTCCCTGGTCACCGCGGTGACCAAGGTCGCCGAGGCCGAGTTGCGCAGCCGGCACTGGGCGGCGGTCGACCGGCTGCGCTCGCTCGCCGCCCCGCTGCTCTCCCGGCTGCCGGGCCGGGCCGCGGTCGTGGACCCCAACGGCTGGACCGCCGCGGTGACCGGGATGCCGCCGGTGGAGCGCATCACCCTGCCCGCCGCGCCGAGCGCGGGGCGGACCTGGGTGCCCGCGCTGGGGACGTGCACCCTGGAACCGCTGCCGGGGGGCTGGCTGGTGCGGGTCGCCGCGCCGGAGGAGGAACGGACGGCGCCCGGACACGTGCTGCTGGACCTCGGTCGCCCCCGCTCCTGGACGGTGAGCGTCTCCGGCGCGGCGGGCGGCTGGTCGCAGGAGCTCAGTCCGCGCCATGCCGAACTCCTCTTCGTCCTGGCCCTGCACCGCGACGGCCGCTCCGCCGCGGAGCTGGCGGGCGACCTGTTCGGCGACCCCTCCCGCACGGTGACGGTGCGCGCGGAGATGTCCCGGCTGCGCCGCACCCTGGCCGGGGTGCTCGACCACCGCCCCTACCGCTTCGCCGACGGAGTCGAGGTCGAACTGCTGCGCCCGGCCCACCCGGCCGACCTGTTGCCGCACTCCACGGCACCGGCGGTGCGGGCGGCGCGCTTCGCGACGTGAGGGGGCGGCCGGGATCCGGCCGCGGCAGCGAGCCGGGAACCGCTCCCGCCCCGCGAGGCCGCAGAATGTGGCGCATGAGCACTACCGTCACGGTGACCACCTGGTCCCTGGAGCAGACCTCCCACGCCGATCTGCGGCCCTCCCTCGAACCGGACCCGGCGGCCTCGGGCATCCGCATCGCGCGGGCCGAGGTGCCGTCCCCGGAGTTCAGCCGCTTCCTCTATACCTCGGTGGGCGCCGACTGCGCGTGGACGGACCGCCTGCCGTGGTCGTACGAGCAGTGGCGGGAGTTCCTGGACCGCCCGGGGGTCGAGACCTGGGTCGCGTACGACCGGGACACGCCCGCCGGCTACATCGAACTGGACCCGCAGGAGGACGGCCAGGTCGAGATCGCCTACTTCGGGCTGCTGCCCGCCTTCCGGGGGCGGCGGATCGGCGGGCATCTGCTGTCCGTCGGCATCGCCCGCGCCTGGGACCTGGCGGAGCGCCGGCCCGACCGCACCCCGACGAAGCGGGTGTGGGTGCACACCTGCAGCCTGGACGGACCGCACGCGCTGGCCAACTACGAGAAGCGGGGCTTCCGCATCTTCCGCACCGAGACGGGGGAAGAGGAGGAGAGGCCCGTCACCGGGCCGTGGCCCGGAGCCCGGTAGGGACCGGCCGGCGGAAAGGGGTGGGCATGGACGTCGTCGGGGTCGGGGCGCTCAACCTGGACCTGATCACGGGTGCGTCCGCCCTGAACGGAACCCCCGTGCTCGCCCGGCTCGCCGGGCACATGCGGCTGCGTCCGCCACCGGTGAGCGGTGGCGAGCGCATGGTGGACGAGGCCGCCGTCCGCGCCGGGCTGGAGTGGCTGCGCACCGAGGGGGTGCCGCTCACCCCCGAACCGGGCGGTTCGGCCTTCAACACCCTGCACGCGCTGGCCCGCCTGGGCCGGGGACTGCGGCTGGGGTACGTGAGCGTCGCGGGCCGCAGCCCCCTGGGCACGGACGACCCCTTCTCCGTCCTCGACGGGCTCGGCATCGACCGGCGGCTGGTGGCGCCCGACCCCGCCCGGCTCTGCGGGATCTGCCTGTCCGTATACGACGACGGGGAGCGCACGCTGCTGACGCACACGGGGGCGAACACGGGCATCGCCGGCCATGTGCGGGAGCGCTTCGACGAGATCGCCGGCTATCTGGCGGCGGCCCGGGTGGTCCATGTGACCTCGTTCCTCGATCCGGACGGCGGTGCGGCGCTGCATCGGCTGCTCGCGGAGGTACGGAGGCGATCGGCGCGGACGCTGATCAGCTTCGACCCGGGACACGCCTGGTCGGCGGAGCCGACCCCCGATGTGCTCGCCATGGCCGCGCTGAGCGACTATCTGCTGGTCAACGGGCGGGAGTTCGCGCAGCTCGGCCGGTCGCGGACCCGCCGCGACGGTGCGGCCGTGGTGAAGTACCCGGACCGGGTGGAGGTGCACCGGCCCGGAACCGTGGAGCGCTACGCCCATCGTCCGCTTCCGGACAGCCAGGTCGAGGACGCCACCGGTGCGGGCGACGTCTTCGCGGCGGGCCTGCTGGCGGCGCTGGTCGCGGACCGCGCCCAGTTGGGCGCCGGGGTGCGGCTCGGCTCGGCGCTGGCGGGCCACAAGCTGCGCCATGTGGGGGCGCGCGGACACGGTGGATTCCGGGCCATCGCGGCCGATTTCCTCCGCCCGCCGAGCCCCGCCAGGTGACCGACCGCGCCATTATCTCGCCATGCGAGATGATCAAGTCCACATTTTGGATAATGGTGGACTGGCCCGAGATCCCCGTGACACGCTTTCGACATGTCCCGCACTGGAATCGCCTTGGTAGGTCGGCTGCACGTCGATCTCGGACGCATGTCCAGCGCCATCTGTCAGGCGTGCTGAGCACTCGCCGCCGTCCCGTCCAGGACTGACCCGGCCGTCCCCGGCCTCGCCGGCGCAATGATGCGCCCAGGCTTTCCGCTGATTTCGGCGGATCGTCGTATCCGCAGGCCAAGGGGACTTTTCGCGCTACGCCCAACCCGTTTCCAGCCTGCCAGAAGGAATGCATCGCCATGGCTTCCACCCCTGACCAGCCGAACGCCGCCGCGCCGCGCCGCAAGGTGAGCCGCCACCGCGGCGAGGGCCAGTGGGCGGTCGGCCACATGACGCCGCTCAACGCCAACGAGCAGTTCAAGCGGGACGACGACGGTCTCAATGTGCGGACACGCATTGAGACGATCTACCGGTACCGCGGCTTCGACGCGATCGACGGCGCCGACCTGCGCGGCCGCATGCGCTGGTGGGGTCTGTACACCCAGCGCAAGCCCGGGATCGACGGCGGCAAGACCGCGATCCTGGAGCCGGAGGAGCTGGACGACAAGTTCTTCATGCTGCGGGTCCGCATCGACGGCGGCCGGCTCACCACCGAGCAGCTGCGCGTCATCGGCGAGGTCTCCCAGGAGTTCGCCCGCGGCACCGCCGACATCACCGACCGGCAGAACATCCAGCTGCACTGGATCCGCATCGAGGACGTCGCCGAGATCTGGCAGCGCCTGGAGGCCGTGGGCCTTTCCACCACCGAGGCGTGCGGCGACACCCCGCGCGTCATCCTCGGCTCGCCCGTCGCAGGGATCGCCGAGGACGAGATCGTCGACGGGACCTGGGCCGTGGACGAGGCCCACCGCCGCATCGTGGGCAACAAGGAGTTCTCCAACCTCCCCCGCAAGTTCAAGTCGGCCATCTCCGGATCGCCGCTGCTGGACGTGGCCCACGAGATCAACGACGTCGCCTTCGTCGGCGTCCGCCACCCCGAGCACGGCCCCGGCTTCGACGTATGGGTCGGCGGCGGCCTGTCCACCAACCCCAAGATCGGCGTCCGGCTGGGCGCGTGGGTGCCGCTGGAACAGGTCCCGGACGTCTTCGAGGGCGTGATCTCGATCTTCCGCGACTACGGCTACCGCCGGCTGCGCACCCGTGCCCGGCTGAAGTTCCTGGTCGCGGACTGGGGCGCGGAGAAGTTCCGCCGGGTGCTGGAGGACGAGTACCTGGGACGCGAGCTGACCGACGGCCCCGCCCCCGACCAGCCGGTCGAGCAGTGGCGCGACCATGTGGGCGTGCACCGCCAGAAGGACGGCCGCTACTACGTCGGCTTCGCGCCGCGCGTCGGCCGGGTCGACGGCGCCACACTGAGCAAGATCGCGGAGCTGGCGGAGGACCACGGCTCCGGCCGGCTGCGGACCACCGCCGAGCAGAAGATGATCGTGCTGGACGTCGAGCAGGACCGGGTCGACTCGCTCGTCGCGGGCCTGGAGGCGCTGGACCTGCAGGTGAAGCCCTCCCCGTTCCGGCGCGGCACGATGGCCTGCACCGGCATCGAGTTCTGCAAGCTGGCCATCGTCGAGACCAAGGCGCGCGGTTCCTCGCTGATCGACGAACTCGAACGCCGGCTCCCGGAGTTCGACCAGCCGATCACGATCAACATCAACGGCTGCCCGAACGCCTGCGCCCGCATCCAGGTCGCCGACATCGGCCTCAAGGGCCAGCTGGTCCTCGACGACGACGGCAACCAGGTCGAGGGCTACCAGGTGCACCTGGGCGGCGCCCTGGGCCTGGAGGCCGGCTTCGGCCGCAAGGTCCGCGGGCTGAAGGTCACCGCGGAGGAACTCCCCGACTACGTCGAGCGCGTCCTGCAACGCTTCCAGGCCGAGCGCGAGGACGGCGAGCGCTTCGCGCAGTGGGCGGCGCGGGCGAGCGAGGAGGCCCTGTCGTGAGCGAGCGCGCCGCCCCCTTCTACTGCCCCTACTGCGGCGACGAGGACCTGCATCCCGCGGAGCAGGGCCACGGCGCCTGGGAGTGCCGGTCGTGCAACCGCGCGTTCCAGCTGAAGTTCCTGGGCCTGCTGGCCCGGGGGCTGCGGACCGAGACCCCTGAGGGAGGCCCTTCGTGACCACCGCGCAGCGGCACACCGCCGACGGACTGCGGGCACTGGCCGAGCAGGCGGGCCGCGACCTGGAGGACGCCGCGGCGCCCGACATCCTGCGCTGGGCCGCCGACACCTTCGGGCCCCGCTTCTGCGTCACCTCCTCCATGGAGGACGCGGTCGTGGCGCACCTGGCCTCGCGCGTCGCCCCCGGCGTCGACGTCGTCTTCCTCGACACCGGCTACCACTTCCCGGAGACCATCGGCACCCGCGACGCGGTCGCCGCCGTCATGGACGTCAACGTCATCACGCTGACGCCGCGCCAGACGGTCGCCGAGCAGGACGCCGAGTACGGGCCGGCGCTGCACGACCGCGACCCCGACCTGTGCTGTGCGCTGCGCAAGGTCAAGCCGCTGGAGGAGGGCCTGACCGGCTACGACGCCTGGGCGACCGGCCTGCGCCGCGACGAGTCCCCCACCCGGGCGGGCACCCCGGTCGTCGGCTGGGACGCCCGGCGCGGCAAGGTCAAGGTCTCCCCGATCGCGCGCTGGTCGCAGGAGGACGTGGAGACCTACGTCGCCGAGCACGGCGTACTGACCAACCCGCTGCTCATGGACGGGTACGCCTCGGTCGGCTGCGCCCCCTGCACCCGCCGGGTGCTGGAGGGCGAGGACGCCCGGGCCGGCCGCTGGGCGGGGCGGGCCAAGACCGAGTGCGGGCTGCACGGCTGATGACGACGGAACGGACTCCCGGGGAGCGGCGGATGAGCGGGACGGGCACAGGGGCCACGGTGTGGCTGACGGGGCTGCCGAGCGCGGGCAAGACCACCATCGCCCGCGCACTGGCGGAGCGGCTGCGCGAGGACGGGCACCGCGTGGAGGTCCTGGACGGGGACGAGATCCGCGAGTTCCTCTCCGCGGGCCTCGGCTTCACCCGCGAGGACCGGCACACCAACGTGCAGCGCATCGGCTTCATCGCCGAGCTCCTCGCCTCCCACGGGGTGACGGTCCTGGTCCCGGTCATCGCGCCGTACGCCGACAGCCGCGAGGCCGTCCGCAAGCGCCACGACGCGCGGGGCACGACCTATCTGGAGGTGCACGTCGCCACACCGGTGGAGGTCTGCTCGGTGCGGGACGTGAAGGGCCTGTACGCCCGGCAGGCCGCGGGCGGGATATCCGGGCTGACCGGTGTCGACGACCCGTACGAGGCACCCGAGGCACCCGATCTGCGGATCGAGACCCAGGACCACACCGTCGAGGACTCGGCGGCGCTGCTCACCGCGCTGCTGGTGGAAAGGGGACTTGCGTGACCACGGTCGTCGCGGTCGACGAGAGCACCGGGAATCCCTTCGCGCTGTCGCACCTGGACGCGCTGGAGTCGGAGGCGGTGCACATCTTCCGGGAGGTGGCGGGCGAGTTCGAGCGGCCGGTGATCCTCTTCTCCGGCGGCAAGGACTCCATCGTCATGCTGCACCTGGCGCTGAAGGCGTTCGCGCCCGCGGCCATCCCGTTCTCCCTGCTGCACGTCGACACGGGCCACAACTTCCCCGAGGTGCTGGAGTACCGGGACCGCACCGTGGCGAAGCACTCGCTGCGGCTGCACGTCGCCTCGGTACAGGACTACATCGACGACGGCCGGCTGCGCGAGCGCCCCGACGGCACCCGCAACCCGCTGCAGACCGTGCCGCTGACCGAGACCATCCAGGAGCGGCGCTTCGACGCGGTCTTCGGCGGCGGCCGCCGCGACGAGGAGAAGGCCCGCGCCAAGGAGCGGGTGTTCTCCCTGCGCGACGAGTTCTCCCAGTGGGATCCGCGCCGTCAGCGCCCCGAGCTGTGGCAGCTCTACAACGGCCGGCACGCCCCCGGCGAGCATGTGCGCGTCTTCCCGCTCTCCAACTGGACCGAGCTGGACGTGTGGCAGTACATCGCCCGCGAGGGCATCGAGCTGCCGGAGATCTACTACGCCCACGAGCGCGAGGTGTTCCGGCGCGGCGGCATGTGGCTGACCGCGGGCGACTGGGGCGGGCCCAAGGACGGCGAGAGCGTGGAGACCCGGCTGATCCGCTACCGGACGGTGGGCGACATGTCCTGCACCGGCGCGGTGGACTCCGACGCCGCCGGCATCGAGGCCGTCATCGCCGAGATCGCCGCCTCCCGGCTCACCGAGCGGGGCGCCACCCGGGCCGACGACAAGCTCTCCGAGGCCGCGATGGAAGACCGCAAGCGCGAGGGGTACTTCTAGCCATGACCACCGGCACCACCGCCGAGCAGCTCTCGGCCACCTCCCTGCTGCGCTTCGCCACCGCGGGCTCCGTCGACGACGGCAAGTCCACGCTCGTCGGCCGGCTGCTGCACGACTCCAAGTCCGTGCTCGCCGACCAGCTGGAGGCCGTCGAACTGGCCTCGGCCCGGCGCGGGCAGGAGGCTCCGGACCTGGCGCTGCTCACCGACGGCCTGCGGGCCGAGCGCGAGCAGGGCATCACCATCGACGTGGCGTACCGCTACTTCGCCACGCCGCGGCGGCGGTTCATCCTGGCGGACACGCCCGGGCACGTGCAGTACACCCGAAACATGGTGACCGGCGCCTCGACCGCCGAGCTGACCGTGGTCCTGGTGGACGCCCGCAACGGCGTCGTGGAGCAGACCCGGCGGCACGCTGCGGTCGCCGCTCTGCTGCGGGTGCCGCACGTGGTCCTCGCGGTCAACAAGATGGATCTGGTCGACTGGTCGGAGGCCGTCTTCGCCGCCATCGCCGAGGAGTTCACCGCGTACGCGGCGTCCATCGGCGTACCGGAGATCACCACGGTCCCGATCTCGGCGCTGGCCGGCGACAACGTCGTGTCCCCGTCGGCGAACATGGACTGGTACGGCGGCCCGACGATCCTGGAGCACCTGGAGACCGTGCCGGTGGGCACCGACCCCAGCAGCCATCCGGCGCGCTTCCCGGTGCAGTACGTCATCCGCCCGCAGACCGCCGAGCACCCGGACTACCGCGGCTACGCGGGGCAGATCGCCTCCGGCGTGCTGCGCGTCGGCGACCGGGTGACCGTGCTGCCGTCCGGGCTGAGCAGCACGATCACCGGCATCGACGCGCTGGGCACGCCGGTCGACGTGGCCTGGGCGCCGCAGTCGGTGACGCTGCTGCTCGGCGACGACGTGGACGTCTCCCGCGGCGACCTGATCGCCCCGGCCGACGCCGCCCCCGCGACCACCCGCGACGTCGAGGCGACCGTGTGCCACCTGCACGAGCGGCCGCTGAAGGTCGGTGCCCGCGTGCTGCTGAAGCACTCGACGCGCACGGTCAAGGCGATCGTCAAGCGGCTGCCGTACCGGGTCGACCTGTCCCGGGGCCTGGAACACCAGGACGAGCCCAGCGAGTTCGGCGTCAACGACATCGGCACGGTGGTGCTGCGCACCTCGGAGCCCCTGCCGCTGGACGCGTACGCGGACTCCCGGCTCACCGGCTCCTTTCTGTTGATCGACCCGGCGGACGGCACCACGCTGACCGCCGGCATGGCGGGCGAGGCCTTCGCCGCCCGCAACGCCACGGCCGCCGAGAACGCGGCCGGTGACGACGAGGGGTGGGACTTCTGATGGCGTTCGACGACGCCTTCTCGGGATTCGCCAAGGAGGGCGGTCGCGTCGGCAGCGGCTGTCTGGGCAGCGGCACGGGCGGGGTGACGCGATGTGCGCGCTGACCCGGCCTGAACACCGCACCCGCGCCGTGCACACGGCACCGCACCACCGAGAACCAGACAGCCACCACCCCGGCGCACCCTAGAGGGCACGAGCCGGGGCCATCGAGAGGAACGCCTCCCGTGACTGCCGATCGCACCACCGCCCCGAGAACGTCCGCCCGCCGCCGCCTCATAGCGGGCGCCGCCCTTCTGCCGCTGCTGGCGCTAGCCGCCTGCGGCTACGGCTCCGAGAAGAAGGACGACACCACCAACGCGGCCGCGAGCAGCGGCACCAGCAAGAAGCTGTCCGCCTCGACGGTGAAGATCGGCTACTTCGCGAACCTCACCCACGCCACCCCGCTGGTGGGCCTCAAGGAGGGGTTCTTCGCCGACGAGCTCGGCTCCGGCACCACCATCAAGGAGTCGGTCTTCAACGCCGGCCCCGCGGAGATCGAGGCCCTCAACGCCGGTTCCATCGACATCGGCTGGATCGGCCCCTCCCCGTCGATCAACGGCTGGACCAAGTCCGGCGGCGAGAGCCTGAAGATCATCTCCGGCTCCGCCTCGGGCGGCGTCAAACTGGTCGTCAACCCGGACAAGATCAAGACCCTGAAGGACGTCAAGGGCAAGAAGATCGCCACCCCGCAGCTCGGCAACACCCAGGACGTGGCGTTCCTCAACTGGATCGCCGAGCAGGGCTGGAAGGTCGACGCGACCAGCGGCAAGGGCGACGTCTCCGTGGTCCGCACGGACAACAAGGTCACCCCCGACGCCTACAAGACCGGTTCCATCGACGGCGCCTGGGTGCCCGAGCCGACGGCGTCCAAGCTGGTCGCCGAGGGCGCGAAGGTGCTCCTGGACGAGCGCGACCTGTGGCCGGACAAGAAGTTCGTCATCACCAATGTGATCGTCTCCCAGAAGTTCCTCAAGGAGCACCCGGACGTCGTCGAGGCCGTGCTGCGCGGTTCGGTGAAGACCAACGCCTGGATCAACGCCAACCCCGACAAGGCGAAGGCCGACGCCAACGCCCAGCTGGAGAAGCTCTCCGGCAAGCCGCTGCCCGCCGACGTCATCGACCCGGCGTGGCAGAGCATCCAGGTCATCGACGACCCGCTGGCGTCCACCCTGCAGACCGAGGCCGACCACGCCGTCACCGCCGGCCTGCTGGAGAAGCCCTCGCTGGGGGGCATCTACGACCTGACGATCCTCAACAAGATCCTCACGTCCGAGGGCAAGACCAAGATCGACGACGCCGGTCTCGGCGGCTGACGCCCGGCAGCACCCGACGAAGTCCGCAGCCCAGCCCTCAGGAGGTGACGCCATGGCCACCGCACTCACCAACCAGCCCGCCGTGACGGTCGACGCGGCCCCGTACGCCGCACGGCTCGAGCACGTCTCGAAGTCCTTCGGCCGCCCCGGCGAGCAGACGCACGTGCTGGACGACATCAGCATCGATGTCGCCCCGGGCGAGTTCGTCTGCCTCCTGGGGGCCTCGGGCTGCGGCAAGTCCACCCTGCTCAACCTGGTCGCGGGACTCGACCGGCCGTCCGCCGGGGGCATCGAGACCCCCGGCGGCCGCCCGGCCCTGATGTTCCAGGAGCACGCCCTGTTCCCGTGGCTCACCGCGGGCAGGAACATCGAACTCGCCCTGCGCATGCGGGGCGTGCCGCGCGCCGAGCGGCGCCCGGAGGCCGAGCGCCTGCTGGAGCTCGTCCGCCTCAAGGGCGCGTACGGCAAGCGGGTGCACGAACTCTCGGGCGGCATGCGGCAGCGCGTCGCGCTGGCCCGGGCGCTGGCGCAGGACAGCCAGCTGCTGCTGATGGACGAGCCCTTCGCGGCGCTCGACGCCATCACCCGCGACGTCCTGCACGAGGAGCTCACCCGCATCTGGGCCGAGACGCGTCTGTCGGTGCTGTTCGTGACCCACAACGTCCGTGAGGCGGTGCGGCTCGCGCAGCGGGTCGTACTGCTCTCCTCGCGGCCGGGACGGATCGCCCGGGAGTGGACGGTCGACATCCCGCAGCCGCGCCGCATCGAGGACTCGGCGGTCGCCGAGCTCTCCGTGGAGATCACCGAGCACCTCCGGGGGGAGATCCGCCGTCATGGCCAGCACTGAGACGAAGGCAGAGGCCAGGCCGGCCGGCGACCTCGCGGGACTGGAGGCCGGCCTCGACGCCCTGGAGACCCGCTCCACCACACGTGTGCCGCTGGCCCGCGTACTGCTCCACAAGGCCGTTCCCCCGCTCGTCGCCATCGCGCTGGTGCTGGTGGTGTGGCAGCTCGCCTACCACTTCGAGCTCAAACCGCACTACCAGCTGCCCAGTCCGGCCGAGGTCGGGCGCGCCCTGCAGGACAAGTGGCTGGACGGCACGCTGCTCGGCTACGTCTGGACCAGCCTGTCGCGCGGCGCGCTGGGCTTCGTGGCCTCCGTCGCGATCGGCACGCCGCTCGGCCTGCTCGTGGCGCGGGTCCGGGTGGTGCGGGCCGCGATCGGGCCGATCCTGTCCGGCCTGCAGTCCCTGCCGTCGGTGGCCTGGGTACCCGCGTCGATCATCTGGTTCGGCCTTTCGGACGCCACGATCTACTGCGTGGTGCTGCTGGGCGCGGTGCCCTCGATCGCCAACGGACTGGTGGCGGGCGTCGACCAGATCCCACCGCTGTTCCTGCGGGCGGGCCGCACCATCGGCGCCACCGGCGTCCACGCCGTGCGCCACGTGCTGCTGCCGGCCGCCCTGCCGGGCTATCTCGCGGGCCTCAAGCAGGGCTGGGCCTTCTCCTGGCGCTCCCTGATGGCCGCGGAACTCATCGCCACCTCCCCGGACCTCGGGGTGGGCCTGGGCCAACTGCTGGAACAGGGACGCGAACTGTCCGACATGCCGAGCGTGCTGGCGGCGATCCTGCTGATCCTGATCGTCGGCATCGGCATCGAACTGCTGGTGTTCGCGCCGCTGGAGCGTACGGTGCTGCGCAGCCGCGGCCTGTTCGCACGGGGCTGACCATGACCGCGCACCCCGTCCTCCTCGTCATCGCCCACGGCAGCCGCGACCCGCGGCACGCCGCGACCGTGCACGCGCTGACCCAGCGGGTGCGGGCCGCCCGCCCCGGGCTGCGGGTCGAGACCGCCTTCCTCGACCACTGCGCGCCCGGTGTGCCGCAGGTCGTGGACCGGCTGGCCGCGGAGGGCGTGCTCGACGTGGTGGCGCTGCCGCTGCTGCTGACCCGCGCCTTCCACGCCAAGGCCGACATCCCGGCGGTGCTGCGGGAGTCCGCCGGGCGGCACGCCCGGATGCGCGTGCACCGGGCCGACGTACTCGGCCCCTCTCCGCTGCTCCAGGCCGCGCTGGAGCGGCGGCTGCGCGAGGCCGGGCTCGGCCCCGGCGACCGCCGCTCGACCGGGGTCGTCCTGGCCTCGGCGGGCTCCTCCGACCCGGAGGCGATCGCAGTGATCGCAGAAATCGCGCGGGAGTGGCGGCGTACCGGTTGGTGCGCCGTGCGGCCTGCGTTCGCCTCCGCATCCCTTCCCACCACGGACGAGGCGGTGCGCGCACTGCGCGCCGAGGGCGTACGGCACATCGCCGTAGCGCCGTACGTCATCGCGCCGGGCTTCCTGCCCGACCGCATCGCCCGTGGTGCGGTGACCTCCGGGGCCGACGTCGTCGCCGGCGTCCTCGGTGACGCCCCGGAGGTCGCCCGCCTGCTGCTGCGCCGCTTCGACGAGGCACTGCGGCTCCGGCCGGCGCTGGCGCTGGCCTGAGGCGCGGCGCGCGGCGGAGGACGCGCCGTCAGGACACGACGTCCGCCAGGCGCTCCACCTGACCGGTCTCCGACGACCAGCAGTAGAGCATCACTTCGTCGGCGCCGATGCCCTCGTAGCCGGCGACGGCCTCACCGATCTGCTCGGGGGTGGTCAGCAGGCCCTCCGCGACGCGGTCGGCGAAGTCGGTGAAGGCGTAGTAGGCGCGGATGTTCTCGCGGGCCGCGGTGACCACCGCGGCCGGTCCGAGCGCGACATTGGCCTGGGCGACGAGCCGGGGCCGGCCGGGCCGTGCGTGCCGGTCCCAACTCCGCTCCGCCTCCCGGAAGAGGCGGTCCATCGCCTTGGGCGGCATTCCGGCGCCGAGGAAACCGTCGCCGTGGCGGCCGACCCTGTCGAGTGCCGCCGGGGCGAAGCCGCCGAAGAGCACCTCGGGTCCGCCCTGGGTCGCCGGGGCGGGCCCGACCGGCCCGGCCCCGTCGCCGTACGGCTCACCCGCCCAGAGGCGGCGCAGCACGGCCATCTGCTCGTCGAGCAGGCGGCCGCGGCGGCGGAAGTCGGCCCCCGCGGCGCGGAAGTCGTCCTCGCGCGCGCCCACCCCGATGCCGAGGGTGAAGCGGCCTCCGGAGAGGCGGTCGAGCGTCGCGGCCTGCTTGGCCAGGACGGCACTGTCGCGGAGCGGGCTGATCAGGACCTCGGTCTGCAGCCGGATCCTGCGGGTCGCCCCGGCGAGCACGGCGAGGGTGACCAGTGGTTCGGGGTTGTCGTACACGAGGCGGTCGAGCAGGCCGAGGCTGCTGAAGGGACCGTCGTCGGCACGGCGGGCCCAGGTCGTCAGCGCGGCGGGGTCGTCGACGGGAAGGCCGAGACCGATCTTCATGCGGAACTCCTCCGGAAGGGCAGGGACATGTGGTGCCGCCCCTCCGTGACCGCGCACCGACCGTGCGGGCCGCTCCCGTTCTGCGGCGTCCTTCAAGGGAGCGTGATCATCGAGTGTTGCCACCGTAACCCGGCTCCCCCGGTCCTCGCCCCTTCATTTCTCCCGTGTCGGACCGGCCTAGTAGTAGTGGCGCAGTGACGGCCACAGCTGCGACCAGGGCTCTTTCGGGCCCGTGCAGAGGACGATCACGGCGTCCTGTTCCTCGTTGTCGATGTCTCGCCCGTTGTTGACATGGCCGGCCCCCTCGCAGCCGGTGAAGTGGCGTTCGACGGGGTCGGCTCCCACCTGACGCACCAGCAGTACCGGACCGGTGGCGGAGTCCGGCGGTGGGCCCCAGTCGGCGAAGCCCATGTGGGCGGAGTAGGGAGCGGGCAGGCCGCGGATGGCTCCGTGGTAGGCCAGAGCACCGGCCTCGCCGTAGTTCTGGGCGAAGATGACGGCACGGGGCCGGTCTGCGGCGGGGACCCCGGACCATGCCTGGTCGACGGCGACGGCGAGTTCGGGCCAGCCGATCTGCTCGCCCTGCTCCTTGTTGACGGCGTTCACGACCCCCACCTCGCCCGGCGGGAGCACCGGCAGCGAGATCAGGGCGCTGACGACCGCCGTCACCGCGACGGCCGGCCACATGGCGCGCGGCCGGGAAGCGGCCGTGACGCAACCCGCGGCGAGCAGCACCAGCAGCAGCGGCAGGCAGTAGTACGGCTTGCCGCCGGAGGCCACGACCACGACGGCGAGGATCAGGTAGGCCGGGGCGAACGCGCGGGCCCAGCGCAGCGCGGGATCGCGCCACAGCCGCAGGCCGCCCGCGATCCACACCGGGACGAACACCGGTGAGAGGAAGACGATCTGCTGGGGCACGAACAGAATGCGGTTCTCGGTGCCGTCGTCCGCGCTGATGCCGCCCGCGACAGTCAGCTGGGGCCAGCCGTGGGCCGCCTGCCACCACAGGTTGGGCAGGGCCACCGCCAGCGCGACGGCGGCGCCGGCGAGCGGCCACCGGCCGCGCAACACGTCCCGGGGACCGGTCGCGAGCAGCGCCGCCAGCAGGGCGAAGGCCAGCAGGGCGACCAGGTACTTGTTCTGCATGCCGACGCCGAGGGCCGCGCCCACCGCGAGCCACAGGCGGCGGTCGCCGGTGCGCAGCAGCCTCAGCAGCAGCCAGCAGACGACCACCCAGGCGAGCATGTCGAAGGTGGCGGTGGAGACCAGGTGGCCGACGGCGAGGACGAAGCCGGAGACCGCCGTGCACGCCGCCGCGAGCACCTGCGCCGCGCGCCCGCCGCCGAGTTCCCTGGCGATGGCGGCGACGACCACGACGGTCGCGGCGCAGGCGAGGGTCGCCACCACGCGCAGCCCCGAGGGCGTGTCGCCGAAGACGGCGGTGGAGAGGCGGGCGGCGAGCGGGGTCAGCGGGGGCTGGTCGACGTAGCCCCACGCGAGGTGGTCGCCGGCGACGAGGAAGTACAACTCGTCGCGGTGGAAGCCGTAGCGGCCGGAGAACACGGTCAGCACGGCGGCTACCGCGGCCGCGACCCCCAGGACCGGCGCGGCGGCGAAGGACGCCACCTCCGCGCGGACGTACGTAGCGGACATCCCCCACCCCCGGTGTTCCCCCGCTGTTCCCCCCGACGACGGTACCGGGGCGGCGGGCCGGGGGCCATGGGAAACGGGGCGCCGGGGGTGACGCGGTGCCGGTGGTCACGCGGTGCCGGTGGTGATGCCGGTGGGTGGGTGCGGGTTCGTCTCGCTCCCTTCGGTCGCACAGCGGCGGGCTGCGGATGGGAGGGTGGGGGCGGGAGCTTCGTTGCGGTGTGCGGGTGGGTGCGTGGTGGGGGTTCAAGCTCCGGAGCGGGGTCCGTTGTTCATGGGCGCGGGTCTCGTCGCCGTCCGCGGGTATAGATGGCTGGTTGCCACGCCTACTCCCGGTGGTGGGCGCGCCCGCCGTGACCGGCGTCTGCGGCTGATTCGAGGTGCTGTCGAGCCGTTGACCGGAGATCGGGCTCTGTTTCGCCGATATGTTCGGCGGAACAGAGCCCGATCTCTGCGCCGGGGGAGATCGGGCCCGCTTTCGCCGACATAGTCGGCGAAACAGATCCCGATCTCGAAAACCGACCTGCCGAACCCGATCCCTGTAGGGGAATTACCCGCAGACGCCGGTTACGGCGGGCGCGCCCACCACGAAGGGTGGGCGTGGAAGCGGCCATCTATACCCGCGGACGGCAACGAGCGGCCAGCCGCCGGAAAGGGACCCCGCTCCGGCGCCTGAACACCCGCCACGCACCCACCCGCACACTGCCGAGGAGAGGAGCCACCACCCTCCCATCCGCAGCCCGCCGCTGTGCGACCGAAGGGAGCGAGACGGCGGGACAGCCGCCCACACACAATCCACCCCGCCCGACTACCCCGAGTACCCCTACAACCCGTCGACGTCGAAGCGGCTCAGCCGCGACCCCCGGGCGCGCGAGGCCCGGTCGAGCAGCGCGCAGAGGACGCGGCGCCCCGGGGTGAGCCGGGCGCGGGCCTCGCGCGGGAGGTCCCACAGGGTGCGGGAGTCGCGCAACCGCAACCCCCAGAGGGCGAGTTCACCGGGATCGTCGCAGCTCCAGCCGACGTTCACGGCGCGCGGGCGGCGGGCCTCAGCGGAGCCGACGGTGTCCATCAGGAGCACCGAACCGGGGAACCGGTCGCGGATGACGTCCACGGCGGCACGGGCCCCGGCCTCGGTGAGGTAGATGAGCACGGCCTCGGAGACGAAGAGGTAGGGGCCGGGGGCTGCCGCGACGGCCGCCGCCCAGTCCGGTCGGGCCGCCGAGCCCTCGACCATGCGACGGCGGTCGTGCTCCGCGAAGAGCTCGCGGCGCAGCGCGATGACGTCCGGCAGGTCGATCTCGACCCAGGTGGCGGTGCCGTTGTCGAGCCGCTCGTGGCGGGTGTTGAGGCCGACGCCGATCTCCACGACGGTGCCGGAGGGATGCTCGTCCAGGAACTCCCGTACCCAGCCGTCGAGGACGACCCCGCGGCAGACGGGGCCGAGCAGTCTCAGCCGGCCGCCGACGCGCGAGAGGTCGCGGTCAAGGGCGTCGGCCACCTCCACCGACCGGGGGTCGCTGGTCAGCGGGCGCCTTCGGCGCGTCTCGGCCGCACGGGCGTGCAGCGGTATGAGCAGGGTCTCCTGGACCGGGCCGAGTGCCACGCGGTGACGCTCCATCCCGGCACCGTACCGCGGTCAGGCGCCGCGCAGGGCGTCCGCGAGGGGGCCGTCGCCGGTGACCTTCGCGCCGTCCGCCGGCAGGGTTCCGCCGAGGTCGTGGAGGGCGCCCGGGGGCAGGGCCAGCACCGCGTCGGGGCGCTCGGCGGGGCCGTCGGCGTACGAGGGGCCCCCATCGCCGAGTTCGATGTGGAAGGCGCCCTCGTCGAGGCGGACCTCGACCACCCCCGACGGCACCCCCGGGAGCGCGGCGAGGTGGCGCATGAGGGGCAGGGCGGCCCAGTGGGCGCGGACCGCGTCGGTGGGCCGGGGATCGCGCAGTTCCTCCGCGCCCCACTCGGCGAGGGCGCCGAGCACGGCGAACAGTTCCCGTCCGCGCCGGGTGAGTTCGTAGACGTACGCGGCACCGGGCGGCGCGAGGCGGCGGCGGGTGACCAGGCCGTCGCGCTCCATCTCCTTGAGCCGGGAGGCGAGGACGTCGGTGCTGACGCCGGGCAGATCGGCGTGGAGGTCGGTGTACCGGCGGGGGCCCGCCAGCAGCTCCCGGACGATGAGGAGCGTCCAGCGCTCCCCGACCGTGTCGAGGGCCCGGGCGACGGCGCAGTACTGGTCGTAACTTCGGCGCGGCATGATCCCCAGTGTAGACAAGGAGTTGGACTTTCCAAGCGCGCACTTGGTAAAACCAAGGAGAGCAGCGTACCGAGCAGGATTGTGGGACCGGGTCGGGAGGCCGTCGCATGGAGTACAAGCAGTCGAGCAAGCTGGCCGAGGTCTGCTACGAGATCCGCGGGCCCGTGATCGAGCACGCCAACGCGCTCGAGGAGGCCGGGCACAGCGTCCTGCGGCTCAACACCGGCAATCCCGCGCTGTTCGGCTTCGAGGCGCCCGAGGAGATCCTGCAGGACATCATCCGCACGCTCCCCGCGTCGCACGGCTACAGCGACTCGCGCGGCATCCTGTCGGCACGCCGGGCCGTGGCCCAGCACTACCAGGAACGGGGGCTCGCCGACGTCGACGTGGACGACGTCTTCCTCGGCAACGGCGTCTCCGAGCTGGTGCAGATGGCCGTCCAGGCCCTCGTCGACGACGGCGACGAGGTGCTCATTCCCGCACCCGACTTCCCGTTGTGGACGGCCGTGACGAACCTGGCCGGCGGCAAGGCCGTGCACTACCTGTGCGACGAGCAGGCGGACTGGTTCCCGGATCTCGACGACATCGCCTCGAAGATCACCAGCCGCACGCGCGCGATGGTGATCATCAACCCCAACAACCCCACGGGCGCCGTGTATCCGCGCGAGCTGCTGGAGGGCATGCTCGACCTGGCCCGCCGCCACCACCTGGTCGTCTTCGCCGACGAGGTCTACGACAAGATCCTCTACGACGACGCCGTCCACCACACGGCGGCGCTGCTCGCCCCCGACGTCCTGTGCCTGACCTTCAGCGGCTTGTCCAAGGCCTACCGCGTGGCGGGCTTCCGCTCCGGCTGGCTGGTCGTCACCGGCCCCCGGCAGCACGCCAAGAGCTACCTCGAGGGCCTGACGATGCTGGCCTCGATGCGGCTGTGCCCCAACGTGCCGGCCCAGCAGGCGATCCAGGCCGCGCTCGGCGGCCGGCAGAGCATCAAGGACCTGATCCTGCCCGGGGGGCGGCTGCACGAGCAGCGCGACAAGGCCTGGGAGAAGCTGAACGAGATCCCCGGCGTCAGCTGCGTCAAGCCCAAGGGCGCGCTGTACGCCTTCCCGCGGCTGGACCCGAAGGTGCACCGGATCCACGACGACGAGAAGTTCGTGCTCGACCTGCTGCTCCGCGAGAAGATCCAGGTCGTCCAGGGCACCGGCTTCAGCTGGCCGCGCCCGGACCACTTCCGCATCCTGACCCTCCCCCGCGCGGACGACCTGGACGCCGCCATCAGCCGCATCGGCCGCTTCCTGGCGGGCTACCGGCAGTAGGAGGGGGGCCGGACCAGCCCCCTGAAGAGAAAGCGGGGGCGGGGAGTGGGCGCGCTCGGGTTCTTTTTGCAAAAGAGGGAGAAGGAAGCACGCCGCGGAGCCGCCCCCGCGTACCGCCCAGCCTAGCGGCGAGGCCCCGGGCCCCCGCATCCCGTTTTCGTGCGGACGGGGCACCGGAACCGGGGTCGTTGTAGGGGGCAACACTACGGCGGGCGGGGGTTTTCCCCACTCCCTGGGGAGGAGAACCCCGCCGCGGGTTCACCTGTCAGCCGGATGGGGCGGCGTCCCGTGGGCCCATAGCGTCGAGGGTGAGGCGGTGGTGAGGATCCACCGCCCGGCTTCGAGGGGGTTCGCAACCGTGGCAAGCGCACACGGCAGGGTAGGTACCGGGGGAACGGTACGCGGGCAGGGCATCGCCGCCGCCATGGGCGGCTGGAGCGCCCGGCACCGCTGGGCGGCCGTCGGGGGCTGGCTGCTCTTCGTCGTCCTCGCGCTGGTCATCGGCTCGATGGCCGGGCGGGTCGATCTGACGGACAGGGAGGAGGTGCCCGGCGAGTTCGGACAGGCGGTCGCCATCCTGGACGACGCCGGGCTGAACGACGGACCGGCCGGCGAGATGGTGCTCGTCCAGTCGGCCGGTGGCTCCCTGAAGGCCACCGACCCGGCCTTCCGCGCCGTGGTCGGCGAGGTCGTCACCGCGGTGAAGGGCACCGGCGAGGTCACCGCCGTCCAGTCGCCGTACGACAGCGGGGCGGTCTCCGAGGACGGCCGGTCCGCGCTGGTGAAATTCGACATGCGCGGCGCCCCGGACACGGCGCCGGACCGCGTCGAACCGGTCGTCGACGCCGTGAAGCGCGTCCAGGACGAGCACCGGGACCTGAAGGTCGAGCAGTTCGGCGCGGCCAGCTCCGAGAAGGTCTTCAACGACGCCTTCGGCAGCGACTTCCAGCGCGCCGAGTACTCGGCGCTGCCGGTGGCCCTCGGCATCCTGCTGATCGCCTTCGGCGCGCTGGTGGCTGCGCTGCTGCCGGTGGCGCTGGCGATGACGGCCTTCCTCGCGACAACCGGTCTGGTGGCGGTGGTGAGCCACGCCGTGCACATGAGCGACACCGCCAACTCCGTGATGCTGCTGGTCGGTCTCGCCGTCGGCGTCGACTACTGCCTGTTCTACCTGCGGCGTGAGCGCGAGGAGCGGGAGGCGGGGCATGACCCGCAGACGGCGCTGCGGATCGCGGCGGCCACCAGCGGCCGAGCGGTGCTGGTCTCGGGTGTGACGGTGATCGTCGCGATGGCGGGCATGCTCTTCACCGGCATCGGCGACTTCAAGGCGATGGGCCTGGCCACGATGATGGTGGTGGCCGTGGCGATGTTCGGCTCGGTGACGGTGCTGCCCGCGTTGCTGTCCCTGCTGGGCGAGCGGGTCGAGAAGGGCCGGATCCCCTTCCTGCGCCGCCGGGGCAACGGGGCGAGCGGGGAGTCCCGATTCTGGCGGGCGGTCCTCGGGGGCGTGCTGCGCCGCCCGGTGGTGTCGGCGGCGGTCGCCGGCGGGGCGCTCGTCGCGCTGGCCCTACCGGCGGTGGGCATGAACACCGCGAACCTGACGCTCAGCCAGGAGCTGGGCGACGGTCTGCCGATCGTCCGGGCGTACGAGGACATCAACGCGGCGTTCCCCGGCGGCCCCGACCCGGCCCAGGTCGTCGTCAAGGCCTCCGACATCACCTCGCCCGAGGTGCGTCAGGCCATCGCCGACTTCTCGAAGGAGGCCGCGGCCAAGGGCGCCTCCCCCGGGCCGGTGGAGACGGAGCTCCACGAGAAGGCGGGCGTCGCCGTCATCAAGGTGCCGCTGACCGGGGGCACCGACGAGGAGAAGGCGGAGACGTCGCTGAAGGTGCTGCGCGACGAGGTGCGCCCCGGCACCCTGGGCGAGGCGGCCGGTGTCACCGCGCCGATCGGCGGCTCGACCGCGGCGTCGCTGGACTTCACCGACAAGATCGGCGACGCGGTGCCCCCGGTCTTCGGCTTCGTCGTGGCCTTCGCCTTCCTGCTGATGCTGCTCTCCTTCCGCTCACTGACCATCGCGGTCACCTCCATCGTGCTCAACCTGCTGTCGGTGGGCGCCGCCTACGGCATCCTCACCGTGGTCTTCCAGCACGGCTGGGGCGCCGGCCTGGTGGGCGCCGAGGGCGTGGGCGCGATCGTCGCGTGGCTGCCGCTGTTCCTGTTCGTGATCCTCTTCGGGCTCAGCATGGACTACCACGTCTTCGTGGTCTCCCGGATCCGCGAGGCGCGGATGCGGGGGCTGACCACGCAGGGCGCGATCCGGCACGGCATCACGACGACCGCCGGTGTGGTCACCAGCGCGGCGATCATCATGGTGGCGGTCTTCGCGATCTTCGGCACGCTGTCCATGCAGAGCATGAAGCAGATGGGCGTGGGCCTGGCGGCGGCGGTGCTCATCGACGCCACCGTCATCCGCGGAGTGTTGCTGCCCGCCGTGATGGCGCTGCTCGGCGAGCGCAACTGGTACCTGCCCAAGTGGCTCGCCTGGCTGCCGGACATGACCCACGACGAGGCCGGCGCGGCGCCGGCACCGGCGCGACCGGCCGCCTCGCCGGCACCGGCCGAGCCCTCGGGTGTGGGCCGCTGATCCCGGCCACCCGCCCACCACGCTCCGGCCCGGCCCCCGACACCACGGGGGCCGGGCCGCCACGTGTCGGCGGCCCCGGGAGGCCCGGCCGTCGCTCAGCGAACGGGCAACCCGATGGCGCCGAGCAACGCTTCGAAGACCAGCTCCCCCGTGTGGGCGGCGCCCGTCCCGAAGGCGGCCGCCAGCAGATACCCCACAGCGGCGTCCTCCGCCGACGGACACGCGCTCTCGGGTCGCCAGGCCGCCGACAGCTCGTCCTCGGCGTTCACGAACGCGGCCACCTGATGCCCGTTGCGCCGCAGCACGCCGCCGAACGCGCTGGTGGGTTCGAGGACGTAGGCCCGGCCCGGGAGCTCGGCGGACACGCTGAACGAGGAGCGCGTCAGCCGCCCCGCACCCAGGTGCAGCCCGGCCGTGTCGCCGCCCACCGTCATGGTCAGCCGGGCCGCGTCGCGCGTGCCCACGGGGGCCTGGGGGTGATCCCGCACCTCCCCGGTCCGGACGAGCGTCGCGGTCGGCACCCCCGGACCCTCCACCCTGACGACGGCCGAGTCCTCGTCCGGCAGGGTGACCCTCACCGAACCGAACCACTCGTCCTGCACCAAGCGCTCGGACGCTGAACCGGCGGCCGATGCCTCGTCCATGATCCTCACCGTCCCGTCCGGTGCGGTGCGGCCGGCAGGCCGCCTCTCCACCGTAAACCCGTGCGGACCCGCCCCCGCGGGGCCTTCGCTAGCGCCCGGCCGGGTGGCCAGGGGCTATGGCCTCGTGGCCGGGACGATCCACCGCGGGCGCGGCTGGGGCCGTGGCCGCGCCCGCGGGGCCAGGGGCCCGGAACGGATCGAGGGCCGGTGCCGGACCGCGCATATGGAGCGGCGCGGTCCGGTCGGGATCGGAGAAGAGGTCTCGCTCATCGCCTGAAGTCGACATGCCCGCAGCGTATCCGGTGTTCGAATATATGTGCGATCCCCCGGAAGAGTTAACGACCGGAGGCCCTGAGCCTGCCGATCTCCGGTGCAGCCCCCGGCTCGTACGGCCGCCACGCTGCACGCCCCGCACCGACCGGCCGCCCCGTGGCTGCGAGCGCGGCGAGCGCACCGCCGAAGGCGCGGGCGAGCGCCCGGTAGCGCGCGGCGCCGCCGACCGGACCGGGGATTTTCGCCCCGGTCCGGGCACGGCGGCGCCAGGGGTGCCGCGGGGAGTCCCGCCTCCGGGCCCCGGACAGGGCTCCGGTACGCGGGCTCCGGTACGCGCTCAGTCCTCCGGCGGCAGTTCGCCGGCGAAGGCCGCGGCCAGCCTCAGCCAGGGGGCGGCCTCCGCGTCGCGCCCCTGCCGCTCGAGGGTGCGGCCCAGCATCAGGTGCGCGTAGTGCTCGACCGGGTCGCGCTCGACGACCGCGCGCAACTGCTCCTCGGCGCGGCCGAGCTGGGCGGAGTGGTAGTAGGCGCGGGCGAGCAGGAGGCGCGGGGCGACCTGCTCGGGCACCTCGTCGACGACGGCCGTGAGCAGCCGGGCCGCCTCGGCGTACTCCTTGGCCTCGAAGAAGAGCCCGGCGCGCGCCCAGCGCTCCGCCGTGGTCTCCTCGTGGGACGCGTAGGACCCGTGGGTGGTGGTGTTCACGAGAGCTCCTCTCCGGGGACGGTGTGCGGCATGGGTCCGGCCGGCTCGAGGCCGAACCGGCCCCGCTCGAAGTCCTCGACCGCCTGCATGACCTCGGCCTTGGTGTTCATGACGAACGGGCCGAAGTGCGCGACCGGTTCGCGGATCGGCCGGCCGCCGAGGATCAGGACGTCGAGGGCGGGGGTGCGGCTGTCGGGGTGGTCGGTGGCCTCCAGGGTCAGTGTGTCGCCGCCGCCGAACACGGCCAGTTGGTGCGCGTCCAGCGGACGCCGCTCGGCTCCGGCGGTGCCACGCCCGGACAGCACGTAGGCCAGCGCGTTGAAGTCCGGCCGCCAGGGCAGGACCAGCCGTGCGCCCGGGCTGACGGTGGCGTGGACCAGCGTGATCGGGGTGAAGGTGCTGCCCGGTCCCGCGTGGCCCGCGACGTCACCGGCGATGACGCGCACCAGGGCGCCTCCGTCGGGCGAGGACAGCAGCGCCGCCTCGGGCCCGTCGATGCTCTGGTAGCGCGGGGCGTTCCACTTGTTCGCGCGCGGCAGGTTCACCCACAGCTGGACGCCGTGGAAGAGCCCGCCGGAGACGACCAGTTCCTCCGGCGGCGCCTCGATGTGGAGGATGCCGCTGCCGGCCGTCATCCACTGCGTCGCGCCGTCGGTGATCGTGCCTCCGCCGCCGTGCGAGTCCTGGTGCTCCATCCGTCCGTCGATCATGTAGGTGACGGTCTCGAAGCCGCGGTGCGGATGCCACGCGGTGCCCTTGGGCTCGCCCGGCGCGTACTCGACCTCGCCCATCTGGTCCATGTGGATGAACGGGTCGAGCTCCCGCATCGGCACGCCCGCGAAGGCGCGGTACACCGGGAAGCCCTCGCCCTCGAAGCCCTGCGGCGCGGCGGTCACCCGGCGGACGGGGCGCTGTGCGGCGGTCACCGCGTCGGGCTCGGTGACACGGGGCAGCAGCAGGGTGTTCTCCACGGTCACGGCAGGCATGACGCCCTCCTCGGGAGTCTCGGCGGGCCCGGGCTCGGGCTCCGTACGGCTGGTTTAACATTCAACCAAACGGATCCATTCCCCGGGCCTTCCGAACTCCCGCGCCCGCCGGGCCTCTCGGACCCGCAGGCCTTCCCTGCCCAGCCGACCCGGTCAGAGGCCGAAGCGCTCGCGCTTCCCCTCCGGTACGAGGTCCACGTACTCGGGGTGCTTGCCGATCCACCCGCGGATGAAGGGGCAGTACGGGAGGACGGCGAGCTTCCGCTCGCGGGCCGCGTCCAGCGCGGCCCGGGCGAGCGCGCCGCCGAGACCGCGGCCGCCGAAGCGGGGGTCGACCTCGGTGTGGATGAACGCGATCTCGTCCCCGTACAGGTGGTACTCGGCGAAGCCGGCCACCTCCTCGGCACCGCCCTCCTCCGCCGCGTCGTGGATCTCGAAACGGGACTTGTCGGGGTTGTCGGCGACGCGCAGTGCCATCGTCTGTCTCCTAGTCGGGCCGCAGGGCGGCCAATTGCTGCTCGAACGGCACGACCGTATCGGCCGCGATTGCGGGGGCGGACGGCCGCGTCACCAGCAGCGCCGCCAGCTCGCCCGCGGCACGGGCGATCCGGGTCGGCAGGGTGTCGGTGAGCGCGTCGCCGCTGCCGCCCCAGTCCTCCGACGCCGCGTACACGGCGGTGGGGACGACGACGGCCCGCAGGTAGGCGAAGAGCGGGCGGACCGCGTGCTCCAGCGCCAGCGAGTGCCGGGCCGTGCCGCCGGTGGCGGCGATGAGCACGGGCTTGCCGGACAGCGCGTCGTTGTCGACGACGTCGAAGAACGACTTGAACAGTCCGCTGTACGAGGCGGTGAAGACCGGCGTCACGGCGATCAGGCCGTCCGCCTCCGTCACGGCCGCGATCGCCTCGGCCAGGGCGCGGCCGGGAAAGCCGGTGACCATGTTGTTGGCGATGTCCACCGCGAGGTCGCGCAGCTCGATCACCCGCACGTCGACCGTGCGGCCGTCGTCCGCCACGGCCTGCCGTACGGCCTCGGCGAGCCGGTCGCCGAGCAGCCGGGTGGACGACGGGGAGCTCAGCCCCGCCGAGACCACCACGAGCCTCAAGGGCGCGCCGCTCACTTCGCGGCCTCCTTCTCCTTCGGCTGCGGTGCCCGCGCATCGCGCCGGGCGAGCAGCGACGCGTGCGTCGGGGCCTCCGGCACACCCGCGGGGCGGCCCTTGGCGAACTCCTCGCGCAGTACGGGCACGACCTCCTCGCCGAGCATGTCGATCTGCTCCAGCACCGTCTTGAGCGGCAGTCCGGCGTGGTCCATCAGGAAGAGCTGGCGCTGGTAGTCGCCCGCGTACTCGCGGAAGCTCAGTGTCTTCTCGATGACCTGCTGCGGCGAGCCCACGGTCAGCGGGGTCTGCTCGGTGAACTCCTCCAGCGACGGACCGTGCCCGTACACGGGCGCGTTGTCGAAGTACGGACGGAACTCGCGGACGGCGTCCTGCGAGTTCTTCCGCATGAACACCTGGCCGCCGAGGCCGACGATCGCCTGCTCGGGCGTGCCATGGCCGTAGTGCGCGTAGCGCGCGCGGTACAGCTCGACCATCCGCTTGGTGTGGTCGGCCGGCCAGAAGATGTTGTTGTGGAAGAAGCCGTCCCCGTAGTAGGCGGCCTGTTCGGCGATCTCCGGCGAGCGGATCGAGCCGTGCCAGACGAACGGCGCCACGCCGTCCAGCGGCCGGGGCGTCGAGGTGAAGCCCTGCAGCGGGCTGCGGAAACGGCCGGACCAGTCGACGACGTCCTCGCGCCACAGCCGGTGCAGCAGCGCGTAGTTCTCGATCGCCAGCGGTATGCCCTGCCGGATGTCCTGGCCGAACCAGGGGTAGACCGGCCCGGTGTTGCCGCGCCCCATCATCAGGTCGACCCGGCCGTCGGCCAGGTGCTGCAGCATCGCGAAGTCCTCGGCGATCTTCACCGGGTCGTTCGTGGTGATCAGCGTGGTCGAGGTGGAGAGGATCAGCCTCTCCGTGCGGGCGGCCACCCAGCCGAGCATCGTGGTCGGGGACGACGGCACGAACGGCGGGTTGTGGTGCTCTCCGGTCGCGAAGACGTCCAGCCCCACCTCCTCGGCCTTCAGCGCGATCGCGGTCATCGCCTTGATGCGCTCGCGCTCGCTCGGCGTCCTGCCGTTCGTGGGGTCGGCGGTCACGTCACCCACCGTGAAGATCCCGAACTGCACCGGCCTCACCCTCCTCCGTCATCCGTACCTGCGGCCTATGTTGTTGATTATTCAACCACCCCCTCCAACGAGATGCCCCACCGGCCTATTCCTCGGCCGGTGAGCGGTGCGGCCGGTGCGTCGCTCTCCATGGCCGGGCACCGCGGCCGGGCACCGCGGGCGGCCGCCGCACACCCGCGGTACCTCACGCGGCGACCCTCGGTGACCGGCACGCGCCGGACAGGTCCCGGGAACGGAAGAGCGCGCGGCCGCCACACCCGCCACCCCGGGCGGTTTCCGCAGGAGGTCCGCGTCGCGCCCCCGAAGGCGCCGGCACCTCTCGGAGGGAGCGGCCGGGCGGGCGTCGTCCACCCGACCCCGCCGCGCGGCGTCCGGGCGGCCGCCTGCGGGGTTCGCGGGGCGGTTGAGACACGGAGGGTCGACCGTAGCGGACCGCGTGAGGGAAAGGCGAATTACGTTCACGGGTGGGTGAAAAGTGCCCATGTGACTGGATCGGAACACGCCCGGCAGAGCACTCTCGGGGGCGCCAACCCGAAGTACACCGCCCTGTGCGCCCGCCCCGCCCCCCTGTGACGCTCCCCGTCCTCCGCCCGCCGAGCCGAAGTCCGTTCCTGACACATGAGCCATGTGATGCTTCCCCCGAAGCCCCCCGCCCTCGACGCGCGTTCCGCGGCGGGCCTCGTCCGGCAGTGGCGCAGGGCCGTGGAGCCGGAGGCGCTCGCGGCGGCGTACGACGCGCTGGCCGGGGCCGGGCCGCTCGTGCCGACCCCCTGGGGCGCCCTGCTGGTGACCGGGTACGAGGAGTGCCGGCAGGTGCTCACCGGGCGCGAGTGGCTCACCCTCGGCGCGCGGTGGCGCGATGCCCACCGCCCCGGCTGGCGCGCGAGCGCGAGCACGGTCGGGCTGTGCGAGACACCCCTGCAGCAGGATCCGCCCGAGCACACCGCGCGCCGCCGCCCCCTCAACGCCGTGCTCTCCCCCCGGGTCGTACGGGAGGCGGCCGAACGGCTCGTGGAACCGCTCACGGAGCGCCACGTAGGGGAGTTCGCCGCGGCCGTACGCCGTGACGGCACGGCCGACGTCGTCGCCGGAGTCTGCAGGCCGCTGCCCACCGCCCTCCTGGCGGAGATGGCCGGACTGCCGGAGTGGATCGACCGCGGGTGGCTCGCCGCCGAGAGCGCCGCCATGGTGCGCGTGGAGGAACTCGCCGCGCCGCCCAGCGTCGTACGGCGGGCCGACGCGGCCGCCGGCACGCTGCTCGACGCCTACGACCGCGCGCTGGCCGAGCGCCGCCGGCGCCCCACCGGGGACCTGCTGTCCCAATGGGCCGCCGAGGACCCGGCCGGGGCCCGCTACCTGCTGCTGACGCTCTTCTCGGCAGGGGTGCCCACCACGGCCGCGCTGCTGGGCGGCACCGCCCTGGCGCTGACCACCCGGCCCGCGCTTGCCGAAAGGATCCGCCGGGACCCGGGGTTCGCGGTGCCGCTCACCGAGGAACTGCTGCGCTGGGACCCACCGGGGCGGGTGGTGACCCGTGTGGCGGGCGCGGACACCGCGCTGGGCGACCGCCCGGTGCCCGCCGGGCGGGTCGTCCACGCGCTCATCGGGGCCGCCCACCGCGACCCGTCGCGCTTCCCCGACCCGCACCGCTTCGACCCGCACCGCTTCGGCCCCGGCCGCCCGGCGCAGCGGCTGCTCGCCTTCGGCGGCGGTCTGCACTACTGCCTCGGGTCCCATCTGGCCCGCGCGCAGGCCCTCGCGTTCGCCCGGGCCTTCGCCCGCGAGCTGCCCGGCGCGCGGTGTGCCGCCCCGCCGGTGCGGCACACCGGGCCGAGCATGGCCGACATCGCCCGGCTGACCATCCACTCGCCCCTCACCTACAGGGAGACCGAAGGCCAGTGACCGAAATCCACGACGCCACCGACGCGTTCCGCAAGGACCTGTCGTCGTCGACCTTCGTACGGGCCATGGTGGAGACGGGCGTCCGGCCCTTCTACCGGCCCGTGCGCCCGGCGGGCGACGGCGAGGCCCTCGTCGAAGGCCGGCAGGTCGTCATGGCGGGCTGCAACGACTACCTGGGACTGTCCACGGATCCCCGGGTGACGGCCGCCGCGGCCGAGGCGCTGACCCGCTACGGAGCCTCCTGCTCCGGCGCGCGCACCCTCAACGGCACCCTCCCGCTCCACGGCGAACTGGAGGAGCGGATCGCGGACTTCCTCGGCACCGAGGCGGCCGCCGTGGTCACCACCGGCTTCCAGGCCAACCTCGCCGTCGCCGCCCTCCTCGGCCGCGGCGACATCGTCTTCAGCGACATGTCCAACCACGCCTCGCTGGTCGACGGCATCCGGCTCGGCGCGGGCCGCCGCGTGTTGTACCCGCACTCGGACACCGAGCGGCTGGACACGCTCCTGGAGCAGGCCGCCGCCGCGGCACCGGCCGCGGGCAAGATCGTCGTCACCGACGGGATGTTCTCCATGGACGGCGACCTGTGCCGGCTCCCCGAACTCACCGACCTCGCGGCCCGGCACGGCGCCCGCCTCGTCGTGGACGGCGCCCACGACATCGGGCTGCTCGGCCCGGGCGGACGCGGTGTCGCCGACCACTTCGGCCTGATGGACCGGGTCGACCTGTTCACCGGCACCCTGTCCAAGTGCTTCGGCTCCACCGGGGGGTTCCTCGCCGGGCCCGCGCACGTCGTCGACTACCTGCGCTACAGCGCCCGTTCCATCCTCTTCTCCGCCTCGATGCCGCCAGCGGCCCTCGCCGCCGGGCTCGCCGCGCTCGGCATCGCCGCGGCCGAGCCGTGGCGCCGCCGGCGCGTGCTCGACCTGGCGCGGGGACTGCGCGAGGGGCTGCGGGCGCTCGGCTACGACACGGGGGACTCGGTCACCCCGGTCGTGCCCGTCCTCATCGGGGACGCCACGGCGTGCGCCCGCATGTGGCAGGCCCTGCTGGACGAAGGCGTCTTCACCAACGCGGTCGGTGCCCCGGCCGTCCCCGAGGGCCACTGCGTGATCCGGGTGACCGTCCAGGCCACCCACTCCGACGCCCACCTCGAGCGGATCCTGAACGCCTTCGCCGCCGCCGGCCGCCGGGTCGGGCTGATCCCGGACCTCCCCTCCCAGGCGGCCGCCCGATGAGCGCGATCACCATCGCCCCCGTCGAGGGCCGTGCCGCCACCACGGCCTTCATCCGGTTGCCGTACGCCCTCTACCGCGACGACCCGCACTGGGTCGCTCCGCTGGAGCGCGAGATGCGCGCCTTCCTGGACCCGGACCGCAATCCCTTCTTCGACACCGGGGAGGCGCGGCTCTTCCTCGCCCGCCGGGGCGGCCGTGCCGTCGGCCGGATCGCCGCCGTGTCCGATCCCCGCTTCCAGGAGCGGCACGACTACAAGTGCGGCCACTTCGGCCTCTTCGAGTGCGCCGACGACCCCGAGGCCGCCCAGGCGCTCTTCGACGCGGCCGCCGCATGGCTCGCCGAGCGCGGGCTGACCCGGATGCTGGGCCCGCTCAGCTTCTCCGTCAACGACGAGTGCGGGTTGCTCGTGGACGGCTTCGACGGGCCGCCGAGCGTGGGCATCCCCTACAACCCGCCGTACTACGCCGGGCTGCTGACCGGCTGCGGCTTCGCCAAGGCCAAGGACCTGCTGTCCTGGCTGGTGCCCATGCCCCCGGACGGCGAGCCGCCCGCGGCGATCGCCCGGGTCGCCGCGCGCACGCTCGCCGACCCCGCCGTGCGGGTGCGGCCGCTCGACCCGGACCGCTACGAGGCCGACATGGCCGCCGTCAAGGACATCTACAACGACGCCTGGGCCGAGAACTACGCCTCGGTGCCGCTGACCGACGCCGAGTTCCTGCACATGGCCGCGCAGCTGAAGTCGGTCGTCCACCCGGAACTGGTGCGGATCGCCGAGGTGGACGGCGAGCCCGCCGCCTTCACCCTGTGGGTGCCCGATGTGAACCAGGCGCTTCGCGTCGCGCGCGGCAGGCTCACCACCGGGGGGCTGCCGATCGGCATGCTGCGGATCAGCCGGGCCATGGGGCGCATCACCCGTGTCAGGGGCGGCACCTCGGGCGTCCGGAAGGAGCACCGCAGCCGCGGGCTGGTGGCCGTGCTGCTCGCCGACGCGCAGCGCGCCGCCTTCCGGCTCGGCTACACCGAGACCGACCTGTCCTGGATCCTGGAGGACAACCGCGGCTCCAACCGGCACGCGCAGGCGATGGGCGGGGCGCACTTCAGGACCCACCGGCTGTACGAGCGCGACGGCGGCGGTCTGCGGTGAGGTACCTCGTGACCGGCGCGACCGGATTCGTCGGCGGCCACCTCGTCCGCCACCTCACCGCGCGCGGCGACGAGGTGACCGCGCTGGTGCGCGGCGGCCGCGCCGTCCCGGGGGCCCGCAGCGCCCCCGGGGACCTCGCCACCGGCGCCGGCCTGGCCGCCGCGCTGCGCGGGGTGGACCGCGTCATCCACCTCGCCGGGGTCACCAGGGCCGGCGACCCGCGCGCCTACGCTGCCGTCAACGCCGCCGGCACCCGGCGGCTGTGCGAGGCCGCCGCGGCCCTGGGTGTGCCGCCCCGGCTGGTGTACTGCTCGTCGCTGGCCGCCTCCGGCCCCGGGCGGCGGCGCCACGAGGACGCGCCGCCGGAACCGGTCTCCGCCTACGGGCGCAGCAAGCTCGGCGGGGAGTGGGCGGTACGGGACGCGGCGGACCGGCTGCCGGCCGTCGTGGTCCGGCCGCCGATCGTCTACGGCCCCGGCGACCGGGAGTTCCTGCCGCGGCTGGTGGCGGCGGTGCGCACCGGGTTGCTGCCGGCGGTCGGCCGCCCCGGCCCGCGGCACTACTCGCTGATCCACGTCGACGACCTGTGCCGGGCCCTGATCACCGCCGCCGACCCCGGCACCACACCGGTGGGCACCTACCACGTCTGCGACGGTACCGAGCACCGCTGGGAGGACATCGGCGCCGCCGTCGCGGCCGCGCTCGGGCGCCGCGCGCCCCGCGTGGTGCACATCCCCGGGCCGCTCGCGATGGCCGCGGCGAGGCTGTTCGGCCGGTCGTCGGCGCTCAACCCCGACAAGGTCGCCGAGGCGCTGCATCCCGCGTGGACCTGCGCCCCCGGCGGCCGGCTGCCGTACCGCCCCGCCGTCGCGCTCCCCGAGGGGCTGCGCGGCGCCCTGAACCGCTGACCGAGGCCGCGACCCGGCCCCGTGAGGAAGGGGGACCACCCCATGCGCCGCCGACTGTCCCCGTACGAACGCGTCATCTGGGCCGCGGGTGAGCGGCTCCCCGTCAACATCGCGGCCGTCGCCCGGGTCGAGGGCCGCACCACGCCCGAGCGCGTCCGGGCGGCCGTGGCGGCCGTCCGGCGTCGCCATCCCCTGCTCGGCGTCCGCATCGCCGACCCGGGGCCGTGGCAGGGACGGCTCACCACGGCGGGGGTACCGGATCCGGGGGTGCGGGTGATCCGCGCCGCGGACTCGGGAGGCTGGTCCCGCGTGGTGGAGGAGGAGCTGCCGCGCCCCTTCGACACCCCGGCGGGACCGCTCGCCCGGTTCGTGCTCGTCGACGCGGGCGACGCCTTCGACCTCGTCACCGTCTACCACCACCTGGTGGCCGACGCCGTGTCCGCGGGCGTCGTCATGCGCGATCTGCTGACCCGCCTCGCGGAGCCGGACCCGGCGGGCCCGCCCTCGTACTCCCCGGCAGGGCCCTCCGGCCCGCCGCGGCGGGCCTCGGCGGACGGGGACGCCGCGGGGCCCGGGCCCGTGCTGGCGGCGCCCGCGGACGAGCTCATCCCCGGCCCGCGCGCCCGCCCCGCGGACCTTCTGAGGACCGCCCGCGCCCTGGGCGGCCCGGTACGGGCGCCGTACCCCGGCGACGGACGGCTCGCCTACCGGGCGTGGTCGGTGGAGCGCGAGGAGACGGAACTGCTGCTCAAGCGGTGCCGGGCCCGTGGGGTGACCCTGCAGGCGGCGCTGTGCGCGGCCTTCGCGCGGGCCGCCGCGCCCGGCCGCCCCGCGCGGATCGCGGTCGCCGCCGACCTGCGCCGGGTGCTCGACCCGCAGCCCGGGGAGGCCATGGGCCTGTACGCGGCGAGCTTCGTCGTCCCGGTGGACGGCGGGACCCCCGACCTGTGGGCGTCCGCGCGCGAGGCCCGGGCCGCGATCCACGCCCGGCTCACCCCTGAGGAGCTGCGGCCGCTGGTGCGCGTCTTCCGGCTGACGTCGTTCCTGCCGCATCGCGCGGTCGGCGCCCTCCTGCGGCGCGGCGAGTCGCGCGGCCCCCGGTTCGACGTGTCCGTGAGCAACACGCGCCTGGACCTCCCCGAGGAGTACGGGCCGCTGCGGCTCACCGCCGTGTACGGCGCCGCGCACACCAGCCTGTCGGGGGCGCCGCTGGTGATCGTGGTCGGCCTCGGCGGGCGGCTGTACCTCAGCGTGACGTCCACGGCGGGCGAGGAGGCCGCGGGGCTGTGCCGGCGCGCCATGGAGCACCTGCTGTCGGCCGGATGAGGGTCCCCGACGACCCCCTGCGGATACGGACGGGCTGAGCGGGTATCCGAAGGACGTGGCACGCACCGTGGGAGTGGAAGAAGAGCTTCTCCTGGTGGACGCGCAAACCGCGGAACCCCGCGCGGTGGCGGACGCGGTGCTGGACGGCGGCCCCTGGTCCCGTGAACTGGTGGCCGAGTTGCAGCAGCAGCAGCTCGAACTGAACAGCTCTCCCTGCGTCACCCTGGACCAGCTGCGGGAGGAGCTGCGCGCGTGGCGCGGCCGGGCCGCCGGGCTGGCCAGTGCTCAGGGGGTCGCGGTCGCGGCCCTGGGCACCTCCCCGGTGCGGGTGCCGCCGCGGCTCACCCCCAGGGGCCGCTACCGCAGGATGGCCCAGTCCTTCGGCCTCACCGCCCAGGAGACCCTGACCTGCGGCTGCCACGTCCACGTGGGGGTGGAGTCCGACGAGGAGGGCGTGGCGGTCGTCGACCGCATCCGGCCGTGGCTGCCGCCGCTGCTGGCGCTCAGCTCCAATTCGCCGCTGTGGCAGGGCGCCGACACCGGGTACGCGAGCTACCGCTACCAGGTCTTCGGCCGCTGGCCCACGGCCGGTCCGACGCGTGGCTTCGGCTCGGCCGAGGGATACCGCGCCGCGGTGTCCCGCCTGCTGGCCACCGGAATCCTGCTCGACCAGGGCATGGTCTACTTCGACGCGCGCCTGTCGGCGAAGTTCCCCACGGTGGAGGTCCGGGTCTGCGACGTCTGCCCGGATTACGAGGACGCGGTGGTGCTGGCCGCACTGGTGCGCGGTCTGGTCGAGACCGCCGCCCGGGACTGGGCGGACGGCCGCCCCGCGCCGGGCGACGACCTGGCGCTGCTGCGGCTCGCCTCGTGGCGGGCCAGCCGCTCCGGGCTGGACGGCGCGCTGCTCGATCCGCGCACCTTCCGCCCGGCGAGCGCGCACGACGTCGTCGAGACCCTGGTCGCCCACGTCGAGGACGCCCTCAAGGACGCGGGCGACCTGTACACCGTCCGGGCCGGTGTGGACCGGCTCGTGTCGCAGGGCTCGGGTGCCCGCTGGCAGCGGGAGGTGTACGCCGACGGCGGGGCCGCCGCGGTCCTCCGCGACGCGGTCCGCCGCACGGCGGCCTGACGGATCCCCGGCGGCCGAGCCTCCCGCCGGGACGCCGTCAGCCCGATGCGACGACCAGGTCGACTCCCCGGACGAGCGTGCGGGCCGCGGACCGGGAGTCGCCCAGGTAGCCCGCGACCATCGCTCCGTCGCGTAGGGCGACCACCAGGTCGGCGGACTGCCGGGGGTCCGCGACGCCCATGGTCGCGAGGGCGTCCTCCAGCACCTGGTGGAACCACTCGCGGTGCGTCAGCACGGCTTGGTGGATCGGGCACTCCCGATCCGGGTACTCCGCGGCCGCGTTGATGAAGGGGCAGCCCCGAAACCCCGGACCGCAGATCTCCTCACCGATGCTGTGCGCGACGACACCGAGCAGGGCCGCACCTCCCCCCGTCTTCTCGGCCGCGACGGCCACCCGGGCCCGGATGCCCTGATCGGTGGCGTCCAGGTAGCCGCGCACCAGGTCGTCCTTGCCCTCGAAGTGCCGGTAGAAGGTGCCGCGCGCGACGTCGGCCTCCGCCATCACCCGGTCGACGCCGACAGCGCGGATCCCCTCCGTGTAGAAGAGCCTGCTCGCCGTGGTCAGCAGCCGCTCCCGTGCCGCCGACTTGCGGGCGGTCGTGGCAGGCCCGCTCTTCGTCTCGCTCATGGAGGCATTATATAGAACGTTCCTTCCACGATCTGGGGCAGGCGCAAGCAGGCACCTGGGCCACAGCACCATCGGGACAACGCGGCTGGGCCGCCGAACGGCCGCCGGTATGTTCCCCGGGCGCCGTCCGGCATTCCCGTCGGGAAGGTGCGGGCGGATGCGCGGACTGGCGCGCAAAGGACGCGCGGTCAATGCACGGGCCGAGGGCCGAATATTCCCCGGCAAGAGGGCGGGAAATTAACGTGAAGGACGAATGACCTCTGGCCGCCGGAATGGGTGCGCGCCGCTCACGGAACGACGGGGCGCCTTTCCACTCCCGGCGTCTTGCACGTTCCGGTATTTCTCGCCTGGCCGCCCCTGCCGTCGGACACGCGCCTGACGGCCGCTCCCACCTGGGCGGAGATCGTCGCAGCGACGGGGTTTCCGGCGGATGATCGTGTGCCCGGACGGCACACTACCCCCCGCAGACGCCCACCGGGTTCCCCCTTTCACTCAGTGAAAGAATTTTCTCCCGAGTTATCCAGGCCGCCGAAGGGACTGGTCGAAATACGGCTCGGCAACGTGATTCCGGAAGTTCGCGCGGTAGCATGAACTTCCCCTTGCCAGTGAATTCAAGGAATATCCGACCGAGTGGAACCCGGGCGGACGAGGACAGCTGACGGGAGTGTGTACGTGTGGGTTACGGCAACCCTTTCGATGACGGAGCCGCCGGCGCTCTTGTGGGGCGTGCCAAGGAACTGGATCGCATACGCGGCTTCCTCGGCGCCACCGACCGTGGCGGGGCGCTCCTGCTGTCGGGGCAGGCCGGGGTAGGCAAAACGGTCCTGCTCAACGCCGTGGCGGAGGCGGCGTCCGCGACCGGGACGCGGGTCCTGCGCGCGGCCGGCGTCGAGTTCGAGGCCGACGTGAGCTACTCCGGCCTCAACCAGCTCCTCTTCCCCCTCTCCGAGACGTTGGGTGATCTGGACAGCACCCATCAGGAGGCCCTTCGTGTCGCGCTGGGCTTCGGCAGCGGAGCGTCGCCGAACCGGCTCGTCGTGTCCAGCGCCACCCTCATGCTCCTTCGCCAGGTGGCCGCGCCCGGCTCCCTGCTGCTCGTCATCGACGACCTGCAGTGGGTGGACCGCGCCAGCGCCGCCGTGTTCGGTTTCGTCGCCCGCAGGCTCGGCGGCAGCCGGATCGGCTTCCTCGGCGCCGTGCGCCAAGGAAGCGAGACCTTCTTCCATCGCGGTGGACTCCCCGAGTACGAGGTGCCACCGCTGGACGAATCGTCGTCGCGGGCACTGCTCGACGCGCGATTCCCGAACCTCGCCGAACGAGTGCGGCGTCGGCTGCTGTCCGCGGCCGAAGGGAACCCGTTGGCTCTGCTCGAGTTGCCCAGGGTGCTGAGCGGGCAGCAGCGCATGGCGCTGGAGAACCTTCCCGCCGTCCTGCCGCTGAGCCGGCGGCTCCAGGCGCTGTTCGTCTCCCGGGTCTCCGGGCTCCCGGCTGCCGCCCGCCATCTGCTGCTGCTCGCCACGATGGACGGGACCGGCGATCTCGGGGTCCTGCACGCGGCGGCGCGGCAGGACGGTTGCGACGCCGACCTCGAAGATCTCGCCCCGGCCGAGCAGAACCAGCTGGTCACCGTCGACGAGGGCACCCGTAGGCTGGTCTTCCGCCACCCTCTGATCCGCTCGGCCGTCGTCGACGCCTCCTCCAGCGCCGAGCGCCGCGCGGCGCACCGGGCCCTGGCCCAGGCTCTGGCGCACCAGCCCGAGCGCCGGGCCTGGCATCTCGGAGAAGCGACCGTCGAGCCGGACGAGCAGGTCGCCACCCTGCTGGAGCAGGCCGCCCACCGCATCACGGCGCGCGGCGACGCCCTGGGGGCGGTTGCGGCGCTGAAACGGGCGGCCGATCTGAGTCCGCAAAGATCGGACCGGGCCCGCCGCCTGGCCGAGGCCGCCTACATCGGCGCCGACGCGACGGGGGAGCTGCGCGGCGTCTCGGAGCTGCTCGAGGACGCCCGTCGCGCCGACCCGGACCTGGCCGGGTCCCTGCACTCCGCGGCTGCCGCCGTCTATCTGGTCATCAACGGCGACGGGGACATCGACACGGCCCACCGCCTGCTGGCGGGCGCGATCGAGTCCGGCACCCACCAGTACGACGCCAAGGACAACGCCGTCGTCGACGCCGTGCACCTGCTGCTGCTCCTCAGCTTCTTCAGCGGTCGTGCGGAGCTGTGGGACCCCTTCTACACCGCGCTCTCCCGGTTGCGCCCGGAGCCGCCCGCACTGCTGTCCGTGGCCGGCAGGACCTTCTCCGACCCGGCGCGTTCGGGAGCGGCTGCGCTGGACCAGCTGGAGGGCATCCTCGGCGGACTTCCCGAGGAGACCGACCCCGGCCGCATCGTCAGGGTCGGCACCGCGGCGCTCTACCTCGACCGGTTGTCGGCCCTCCGCGAGCCCTCGTGGAAGGTCGTCCGCCAGGGACGGGACGGCGGCCCGGTGCGCCGGCACCTCGGCGCCTTGATGCACCTGTGCCTGAACGACTACCTGACCGGCAGGTGGGACGAGTGCGTCGAGCTGGCCGACGAAGGAGTCCAGCTCTGCGAGGACTCCGGATACCGGTTCTTCACCTGGTACTTCTGGTACTGCCGGGCTGTCGTCGCCGCCCCCCGCGGGGAGGACGCGACGGTCGGCCTCCTTACGGGCCGCATCACGCAGTGGGCCGCACCGCGGGGCGTAGGGACGGCACTGCACTACGCCCGGCACGTACGCACCGTGGCCGACCTCGGACGCGGCGACTTCACCAGCGCCTACCGGCACGCGACGGCGATCAGCCCGGCGGGCACCTTCGCCTCCCACGTGCCGCACGCCCTGTGGGTGATGATGGATGTCGTCGAAGCCGCGGTCCGCACCGACCGGCCGGCGGAAGCGGCCGCTCATGTGCGCGCCATCCGGGACAACGACATCGCCGCGCTCTCTCCGCGCCTCGCGCTCCTCGCCGGCGCTTCGGCCGCTCTGTGCGCCACGGACGACGAGGAGTCGGTGCGTCTGTTCGGCGAGGCACTGGCCCTGCCGGAAGTCGAGCAATGGCCGTTCGATCTGGCCCGGGTGCGGCTGGCCCACGGTGAACGGCTCCGACGGGCCCGGGCGAACGCGGAGGCCAGAGCACAGTTGGCGCTGGCCCACGACGCCTTCGCCGAGCTTCGTGCCCGCCCCTGGATGGATCGTGCGGCCAAGCAGCTGCGGGCCGCCGGATGGGTTGCGCCGAGGACCGAAGCGGGCGGGAAGGTGCTCACGCCGCAGGAGCGGGAGATCGCGGACCTGGCGGCATCGGGGCTGAGCAACAAGCAGATCGCCGAACGGCTCTATCTCTCGCACCGGACGGTCGGGGCGCACCTGTATCAGATCTTTCCCAAGCTCGGCATCACCTCCCGGGCAGCGCTCCGCGACGCGCTCGGGGCTTTGGGGGAATGAGGCCCACGCGCACGCCGGGTACCTTTCCGCTTCCGCCCTGACCGCGCCCTTCCGCGTCCGCCTAACCGCCGTCACCGGGCGCACCGGCGGTGACCCGCGGCGGGCGAGTGCCCTTCGGGCTGTCCACCACGGCTGCGACGGCCTGGGCCGTGCGGGCGAGACGCGCCGCGGTGACGGCCTGATCAGCGAGGTGGGCGTCGACTCGCTCGACCAGGCCGGGATACCGGCCCTCGTACGCCTGCGCCGCGTCGAGGTCGTCCGGACGGACCAGCCGCAGCCGCCGGCCGGTTGCGGACACGATCAGGTCGGCCACGACGGCCGTGGCCTCCACCCCGAAGCCGGCCAGCTCCTTCGCGTAGCTCGCCGCGAGATGGCCGATCGCCGCGACGCCTTCGGAGTGCAGGGCGAGATAGGGGGCCTCGCCCGCGGGGCCGCCGCCGGACGCCACCCAGACCAGCAGGCCGTCCCGGCGCTCGCGCATCTGCGGCAGTACGGCACGGTTCACCCGCTGGGTGGACAGCACGTTCGCGTCGTAGATCTGCGCCAACTGGTAGGGGGTGAAGGACTCGATTGGGCCCCGGGGCACAGGTCCCATCGTGTGGACCACGCAGTCGATTCGCCCGGCTTCCGCCGTGATGTCGGTGACCGCGGCTCTGACCGAGCGCTGATCGGCGACGTCGAGGTCGATCGGACGCGGCCGAGCGCCCCGGTGGCCCGTGGCCCGGTCCGGTTCGGCGGCGATCGGCGGACGGCCTGAGGTCGCGCCCATTCCGGCGTAGATGATGTGACCGGCCTCGGCCAAGGCCTGGGCGGTCGCCGCCCCGAGGCCGCTGGACGCCCCGGTGACAAGGATGATCTTCGACATCATGCTCCTCGGCGCATGGTGGGAGCGGTGAGGCGGCGGTAGTCCTGGCCGCGGACGGGCCATGACGGATCCGGCACCGGCGTGTGACCGCACGGGTACCTGCTCAGTATTGGTGCGGGTGGGACCGGCCCGCATAAGTCGTCCGACAGTGCCGACGACTGGGGTTCATGGCGGGTCCCGGTCCAAGTGGCGGGGCGGAATCCGCTCGCCCGGGCTCCGGGTGCCCACTCCTGGACCTTGCGCCCGAGGAATCCGGACCTTGCACGGTCCGCGGCGCCCGCTCCGCCGCCCGGCGACCGGGCGGACACCTGGCGCGCTGTCGAAACGACTGCCCGGCACGGCTCGGCGACCGGCCTTTCCGCAGGCGTTCGACGGATGTGGGCCCGGTGCCTACGGCGACACTCTGGGGGCGCTGCGGGAGGCCGGCGCGTACTGCCCGGCCTGGCGCGGTCCGGATTCGTGCTCGGTACAGGGGGACGCGGGCTCGGCATGCGCCCGCTCGTACGCGCCGGCCATGTTCCGACGGTTCGCCCCGTGCCTTCATGGCTCCGCTTGCGTGCCGACACCGGCCCGGCTAGCGTTTAGTGAACAGAACGTTCTATTCGTTTTGGAGGTCCGCATGAGTGAGCCCCATGCCCACGAGGCAGGCACGATCGTGCTCATCCACGGTCTGTGGGTGAACCCGCGCAGCTGGGAGGGGTGGAAGCACCACTACGAGGCGCGCGGGTACAGAGTCCTGGCCCCCGCCTGGCCCGGTCTCGACCGCGAGGTGGAGGAGCTGCGGCGCGACCCCTCGGGCATCGCCGGGGTCGGCCTGCTCGAGGTGGTCGACCACTACGAGCGGATCATCCGCGACCTGCCTCATCCGCCCATCCTCATGGGCCATTCGTTCGGCGGCACCATCGTGCAGATCCTGCTCGATCGGGGCCTGGGCAGTGCCGGGGTCGCCATCGACTCGGCGGCCGTCAAGGGTGTGCTTCCGCTGCCGCTGTCGACCCTCAAGTCGGCGTGGCCGGTGCTGGGGAACCCGGCCAACAAGAACAAGGCTGTCTCCCTCACAGCGCGGCAGTTCCACTACGCCATCACCAACACGCTCAGCGAGACCCAGTCCGACGCCCACTACGAGCGCTACGCCGTCCCCGGATCGGCGCGGGTCCTCTTCCAGGGGGCGTTCGCCAACTTCAACCCCCGGGCCGCGACCCGGGTCGACTTCCGCAACAACCGCAGGGCCCCGCTGCTGTTCATCGCGGGAGAGGCCGACCACATCGTCCCGCCCAAGGTGAACAGGGCGAACTGGCGCCTGTATCGCAAGTCCCCCGCCGTCACCGAGTACCAGGAGTTCCGCGGGCGCTCGCACTTCATCATCGGCCAGGACGGCTGGAAGGAAGTCGCGGACCACGCATTGAACTGGGCCGAGGAACACCTTCCCGCCCACGTGTGACCGCGGACCGCGGACCCGCGGATCGCGGGACCCGCCGGCCGCCGGCCCTGATGTGCCGGTCTTTGACCTCATGAACGCGCCGTCCGTCACCGGCGGTCCGGCGCGGCGCCCCCGCCGCCCGCGGGGGCTCTCCCGGGGACGCGATCGTCGTGTGCCCCGTCAGCGCGGGCGTGTGTGCCCGCCACAACAACCCCATCGCACAAGGAGAAATCCATGCTTCGCCGCCGTACGTTCCGTATCGCCGTTCTCACGGTGACCGGTGTCGCCCTTGCCGGCGGGGTGACCGCATTCGCGTCGGCCTCTCCCGCCCGCCACTCGGCGCCGAAGCCGACCGTCGTCCTGGTCAACGGCGCCTGGTCCGACGCCGCCGGCTGGAAGGGCGTCATCAACCGCCTGCAGAAGGACGGCTACCCGGTCGTCGCGCCGCCCACCGGTCTGCGCGGCGTGTCCGCCGACTCCTCCTACCTGGCCGCCTACCTCAAGACCATCCAGGGCCCCGTCGTCCTGGTCGGCCAGTCCTACGGCGGCTCGGTCATCACCAACGCCGCCACCGGAAACAAGAACGTCAAGGCGCTCGTCTACATCTCCGCCTTCGCACCGGACAAGGACGAGTCCGTCGAGGGCCTGACCAAGAAGTTCCCCGGCTCCCAGATCAGCAACGACCCCGACGCCCAGATCCCCACCGCCCTCTTCCCCGTCCCCTTCCCCAAGGCCGACGGCAGCACCGGGGTCGACCTGTACGCCAAGGCCGACCAGTACCGCAACCTCTTCTTCAGCAACCGCGTCAGCGCCAGGACCGCCGCCGAACTCGCCGCCACCCAGAGCCCCGCCGCCCCCGAGGCGCTCGGCGAAGGCTCCGGCGAGCCCGCCTGGAAGACCATCCCGTCCTGGTACCTCGTCTCCAAGGACGACCATGTGATCCCGCCCGCCACCGAGCGCTTCATGGCCAACCGAGCCCACGCCCACACCGTCGAGGCCGACACCCCGCACGCCGCGCAGGTGACCGACCCCGGCATCGTCACCGACCTCATCAAGAAGGCCGCCGGAACCGTCCACTGACGGCGGCCGGGCCGCGGCGTCGCCCGGCGGCCCGGCGCACCGCCCCGCACGGCGGCCCAGGTCGTCGTGCGGGGAGGGGCCGTGGCCGGTCGCCCGGCGAACGGCACGGAGTCCGTCCCGCACACGAAGGAAGGGGCATGGACATGTCCGATGAGCACGGCATGTCGGTGACCGACAAGGTCCTGGCGCTGCTCGGGGCCTTCTCGTACGAAAACCCCGCACTCACCCTCACCGAGTTGTCCAGGCGAACGGGGCTGTCGCTGCCGACGGTTCATCGTCGTGCTGCCGAACTCCTCGCCTGGGGAGCCCTGGAGCGCGGACCCGACCGGCGCTACCGGGTGGGTCTGCGGCTGTGGGAGGTGGCCACCCTCGCGCCTCGCGGCTTCCCGCTGCGCGATGCCGCTCTGCCGATCCTGCAGGACCTGTACGACGTGACGAAGGAGCACCACATCCATCTCTCCGTGCGAGACCACCTGGACGTCGTCTTCCTGGAGCGGCTGAGCGCGCCGGGCGCCCCGCAGGCCGACAGCCGGGTGGGAGGCCGCTTCGGCGCATTCGCCACGGGAGCGGGACTCGTCCTGCTCGCCCACGCGCCCGACGACGTCCAAGAGGAGTACCTGAGCACCCCACCGCGTCGCTACACCAGCAACACGGTCACCTCTCCCGCCCGGCTCCGCTACCTGCTGGCCGAGGTCCGCAGGGACGGGTACGCCAGCAGCGACAGAATGGTGGGGCCGGACGTCCACTGCGTCGGAGCGCCGATCCACGGTGCGGGCGGCTCGGTCGTGGCGGCCCTGTCGATCGCCTTCAGGGCGGGCAGCCAATCCCCCCAGTCGCTCGCTCCCGTCGTTCGCGCGGCGGCACGAAGAGTTTCCCTCGCCTTGCGCGAGTGAACCCGCCGCGGGTCGGTCGACGGCCGCGACCGAGCCTCCTCGGCGGCCACGAAGAGGCCGGCGGCGACGCACCGAGGTGCTGACCGCTCAAGCCGCCAAGCTCGTCGGGGCCTCAACTCACCCTTCCAGCCCGCGATGGCACGAAAGCCGCGCCATGTTGATACGACACCTTGCTTCCAGGAACATCCGGCCGCTCCTCGGACTCGTGATGCCGCGCCGCCCGCTCGCTCCCGTCTCCGCGCCTGGAAGCGATGACGGAGCCCGCTTGCACCAGACGTCCGGCCCCGGAGTCCCCCAGCGGCCGAAGGCACATGGCCGTGGCGCCGGACCGTTGGGCACGCGCGGCCAGGCTGTGACTCCGCTCCTGCTGATCGTGACCATCACCTTGGGTGCGTCGTTCGCGCCCCTGGCGGTGCACCTGTCCCCACTGCTCGTGGCCGCCCCCACGTGCACGGCGACATTCGCACGAACACGCTTCACGGCCGTCGTCGCGCTCCTGGCAGCCGCGGCGGTGCTCCTCGTGGACCGTCACGACGGCCTGCTGCACTCACCGCTGCTGCCCATTCACATCGGCGCGATGCTCATGGTCTCCGCGTTCGTCATCGCCGCCCGGGCGCTGCATGACCGCGACTTGCGGGAACTGGCCCAGGTACGGGCTGTCTCCGAAACGGCCCAACGTGTGCTGTTGCGGCCGATCCCCCCGGAGCTGGGCCGCTTCCGTGTCGCCTCGATGTACCGCGCCGCGACGGCACACGCGCTGGTGGGCGGTGACCTGTACGCAGCGGCCCGCACCGGCCGGGCCACACGTCTGCTCATCGGAGACGTCCGCGGAAAGGGCCTGCCGGCCGTCGATGACGCCTGCGCCGTCCTGGGTGCTTTCCGTGAGGCCGCCCAGCAGTACCGCACGCTCCCGGAACTCGCGGCCTCCCTGGAACGCAGCGTCCGCAGGCACCTGGGCGAGCTGACCGCGATCGCGCCCGACAGCAGCGAGCGGTTCATCACCGCCCTGCTGATCGAGCTCCCCGACGACGAGGAGATCGTGAGGGTGGTCAGCTGCGGGCACCCGCCGCCCCTGCTGCGCCAGGGCGACCAGGTCACGCTGCTGCCGGTCGCCCGGCCCGCCCCGCCGTTGGGGCTCGCGGCGGACACGCCCAGCGCCTTCCGCCTCGACACTGTCGCCTTCGGTCCGGGAGACACGCTGCTTCTCTACACCGACGGACTGGCCGAGGCCCGGGACTCCGCCGGCGAGTTCTTCCCCGTCCTCGACCGTGCCGCTACGTGGACCTGGGACTGCCCCCGCCGTCTCGTACAGCACGTCGGCCTCGATGTGGACCGGTATGTGGGCAGGAACCTCCAGGACGACCTGGCCCTTGTCGCCGTCCATCACGCAACGCACCCCGTCCACGCCGGACAGGCGCCACCGTGAACATCCAGAGCCCGAAGACCCGCACACCCGCGTACTGCCCCCTCGCCCTTGCGCCACCCACCGTGCGCATCAATCTCAGGCGCTGCGCGTCACGTCAGAAGGGACGGTGACGAGAATGGCCACGTCCAGACTCCTCCTGCTCCGGCACCCGAGCGCGCTGCTCGCCGTCTATCTCGCTGCCGCCTGCGCACTGCAGCTGGATGCCTCCGCAGGGGGCTTGGTCCGCTGGTCGGACTACTCGGTCCTGGCACCCGTGATGGCGGCGGCCCTGCTGCCCTTCAGGCACACCCTGATCGTCGGGGCTTCCACGCTGGCGACCAGCGTGGTCATCTACGGTTTCGTGATTCCGGGCGTGTCGGACGGCGGGCGGGCGGTTGTCATCGCCGCGGCCCTCCTTTCCCTGGGCATGAGCCTGGCCATCTGCCGAGTCCGGGTCCGCCGGCAAGCGAGGTGTGCCTTCGCCGTGCCTGCGCCGAGCGGTGAACGGACGAGCCGGATCGCCTCTGCACCACGTCAGGCACCCGGCGGTCTGTGCGCCTCCCTGCCGGCCGGGGGGCCACCGCCCGGGCGCCTGCCGCAACCGGCGCCCGTGGATCTCGCATACGGCCGGGCCGACGACGGAAGGCCACAGGCCCACTGGCTGGACGTCATCCCCCTGCCCGGAGCCCGGGTGGCGCTGGTCGCCGCCAGCGTGACCGAGGACGGAGAACCGGCCCCCATCCTGGTGCCCGAACTCCGCGCCGCGGTGCGCACGCTGGCGGACATCGACATGCGACCGGACGAGATGCTCAGCCATCTGCAGGACGTCCTCCACCGGCTGCAACCGGACGACGCCGCCCACGACGTCACGGCACGCTGCCTCTACGCCGTCTACGACCCCGTCACGGCGGACTGCACCCTCGCCTGCGCCGGGCATCCCGCGCCCATCGTCATCAGCCCCGACGGTGTGACCATCGCCGTCGACCTGCCCTCCGGAACACCGCTCGGACGCGCACGAGCACATGTCGCGACCGCGGAGATCCGGCTCGGCAAAGGCAGCGTGCTCCTGCTGCACACACACTCCGGGAAGCGAACCGGTTCCGAGACCGGGGCCGATGGATCCCCCGTGCGCGAACGACGCATCGAACCCCGGTCATCGCTCGCAGCCACCTGCCGTACCGCCCTGCGGGCCCTTGCGACAGAGGGCGGCCCCCGTCAACTGCGTGTGCTCGCCGTACGGACCCGCACACTCGACACCACCACCGTGGCCACGTGGGACCTCACCGCCGAGCCGGCGGCCGTCTCCGCCGCGCGCAAACATGTCACCGCCCAGCTGACGGCATGGGGCCTGGACGAGGCCACTCCCACCACCGTCCTGATCGTCAGCGAACTGGTCACCAACGCCATCCGCCACGCGCAGCCGCCGCTGCGTCTCCGCCTGATCCGCTGCGACACCAGCCTGACCTGCGAGGTCACCGACGGCGGCACCACATCCCCGCACCTTCGACGCGCCCGCACCTTCGACGAAAGCGGCCGCGGGCTGTTCATCGTCGCCCAACTCACCCAGCGCTGGGGCACCCGCCATCACCCGCAAGGAAAGACCATCTGGGCCGAACACACCCCGCAACACGAGACATAGAGAGCGCACCGTGCGTTGCCTCAGAGCAGGCACTCGTCCGGGGCGACGCCGTGGGCGTGTCCGGACGGCACGGTTACGGAATGCCGACAGATCGCGGCGGACGGCCGGGCCGCTCGGGGTCTGCGCTCTGCGCGGTCCTGCTCCTTGGCCTCCTCGCGCCTTGGACGGCCATCTCCTCCCGTATCAGGCGGGCCAGTTCCGCGGGGTGCGAGAGGAACGGCGAGTGCCCGCTGTCCATCGAGCGGACGCGGTCGGCCTGCCGGGCCATGGAGTACTGGAACGCGGCAGGAATCGCGCGGTCCTGCTCGCAGACGATGTACGAGCTCGGTACGTCGCGCCAGACGGCCCGGGTGAGAGGCTGGGTGACCGAAGCGAGCGACTGCTTGCGCAGAGTCGCCGCGACGGACTCCGCCAGTTGCGGGTCGACGCCGTTGTACAGCACTTCCACCGGATCGGACACGCCGAAGCAGCCCGGACGGTCGCCTTCCTCCTCATCGACGTCCCAGTACGGGGGATGCACGCCTCCCGTCGGTGTCAGCACCGTGTCGCCGACGTCCTGCATCATCGCCACCAGGTAGATCACCCGCACGATGCCGGCCCCCGCCGGCGTCTGCGACACGGGCGCTCCCCCGTAGGAATGACCGAGGACCACCGCTGGTCCTCCGATCTCCCCCAGGGCGGCTTCGATGCGAGCCGCATCCGCGTACAGGTCCCCGAGGAGTTCGGGGTCCTCCCCGGTACTGGGCAGGCGCACGGCCCTCACGTCCACATCGGGGAGACACCGGGCCAGGAACCGCCAGGCGGGGAAGTCGTGCCAGGCGCCGTGGACGAGGAGCAGAGCCGGAAGTGGCATGAGAGAACTTTCGGGTAGGCAGGGGAATCGGGCGGGCCGAGCCGATCACAGGCGGCCGAGGTCCGGATCACGGGATGGTCGATGAGTGCACGTCGCATCGCCGGGCAAGCGGCACCGTGACGGGGACGTCCTGGCCGGGCATCGTCAGGGGGTGCAGGTGGAGGCCTGCAGGAACCGCCTCGGCGCTGCCCCCGGGTCGCTCGCGGCGTCCCGTAGCTCCGTCAGCATCTCGCAGAAGGCCATGACGTCTTCCTCGGTCACCGGCTCAACCTACTGATCTGCGATCATCGCCGTATGGCGTTCACCGAGGAGCTCGCCCGGGCCGTGCTCGCGGCGGACGGGCAGGACGGCGCGAAGCTGATCGCGCTCGGGGAGAACGCGGTCTTCGAGCTCGCGGACGGCGTGACCGTCGCGAAGGTCGGCCGCGGTCCCGAACTGCTGGAGCGGGCCGCCCGCGAGGTGCGCACGGCGTCCTGGCTGGCCGGCCGCGGTGTCCCCGCGGTGCGTGCGGCGGCGCCGGAGGCCCGGCTGGTCGAGGGGCACCCGGTGACGTACTGGGAGCGGCTGCCGGACACCGTGCGGCCCGCGGAGCCCACCGACCTCGCCGCGCTGCTGCGGCTCGTACACGCCCTGCCCGAGCCGGACTTCGCCCTGCCGCGCCGCGACCTGCTGGACGGCGTCGAGCGGTGGCTGCGGCTGGCCGGAACGGCGATCGAGCCCGCGGACGCCGCCTATCTGCGCGAGCGCAGGGACGGCTTCGCCGCCGCGGCCGCCGCGCTGAGCCCGCGTCTGGCTCCGGGGCCGATCCACGGCGACGCGCTGCCGCGCAACGTGCACGTGGGCCCCGACGGGCCGGTCCTGGTCGATCTGGAGACCTTCTCCGGCGATCTGCGCGAGCACGACCTGGTCGTCATGGCGCTCAGCCGGGACCGCTACGGCCTCGATCCCGCCGCCTACGACGCCTTCACCGCCGCCTACGGCTGGGACGTGCGCGAGTGGGACGGCTGCGCGGTGCTGCGCGGGGCACGGGAGACCGCCAGTTGCGCCTGGGTGGCGCAGCACGCGCCGGGCAACCCGGCGGCGCTCGCCGAGTTCCGCCGCCGTGTGGCCTCGTTGCGCGACGGCGATCCGTCGGTGCGCTGGTACCCCTTCTGACCCCTTCCGACCCCGTCGCGCCGGCCCGGCTGGGAGGATGGGCGCTCCTCCAGCCAAGGTGGTGTCCATGCCGGATCCGCTGATCGTCCGCCGTGTCCTCGCCGACCGTCCCTTCGCCGAGATGGGCGAGCCGAGCGTCGCCGCGGCGGACCCGCGGCTCGGGTGCGTCGTCGTGGGCGGCGACATGGGGTGGATCCACTGGCCGAACTCGGGGCGGGCCCCGATCGACCGGTGGCCGCAGTACCGCATCGGTGTCTACGACGCCGACGTCCCGCGCTGCCGTCAGGTGTACGACTGCCGGTGGCCGGTGAACTCGGTCGCCTTCCACCCGTCCCTCCCGCTCGTGGCCGTCGGCACCGGGCGGTACGACGGCAGTTGGGACTTCGAGGGCCAAGCGTTTCTGATGGACCTGGAGTCGGGGGAGATACGGCCGCTCCTCGACGGCGGGCGGGAGGTCTCCTCCGTCCGATGGCTGGACGACCGGCGGCTGCGGCTGGTCGTCTCCCCCGAGGACAAGGAGTACGAGTACGCCTTCAGCCATGGCTTCGAGGCCGTCCTGGAACGCGACGACTGGCCGGCCGTGCCCGCCCGTTCCTTCGGGTACCGCGACCTGATGGGCCCGCGCGTCCGGTACGAGGACCCCCGGGACCAGGTGCGCGCCCGTGCCGGGGAACTGCTCACGGAGCTCAGCGGCGCCCTGGGCACGGCGTGGGCGCCGCGCCGCCAGGTGCGGGCGGTCGAGGTGCTCGCCGACGGACGGGTGCTGGCCACGGCCGAGGGCGCGCGGCTGGAGTGCTGGCTGCCGTCGGGGGAGCTCCAGTGGAGCGTCCCGGACCCGGACGGCGCCCGGCAGATCCATGTCGCCGCCGACCAGGCCTCGGCCTGGGTCAACGTGCAGCACACCGTGCGCCGGGCCGGGTCGGGATGGCAGGGCCACGGCACCCTGGTCGAGCGGTTGTCGCTGGCGGACGGAGGCTCTCTCGCGGCCTTCGAACCGGGTCACGCCGTGACGTTCGCAGGGAGCCGCGACGGGCGGCTGGTCATCCGGGCGGGAGCGCCGGCCCAGCCGGGCGGTGAGACCCGCCTCCTCGGACCCGACGGAACGGAGGCGGCCCGCTTCACGCTGACGGCGAGCGACTTCCGCCTGCGGCGCGGCGCGGACCCGCTGTTCGTGGAGGACCTGCACACGCATCCCAAGGGCCAGGCGTGGATCGGCGCGCTCGCCACGGGCGAGCCGGGCGCCGATCCCCACCTGCGCAGGCTCTTCGCCCTGGACTGGGAGTCCGGGCGCGGCTCCCACCTGTTCCCGGGCCCGGCCGTCCAACTGGACGGCGGAGCCCTGGTGCAGGCCGCCGTGGTCAGGGACCACGGGGAGGCGCTCGCGCGGAACGCCTTCGTGGTCCGGCGCCGCCTCCCGGACGGCGCGCCTCAGTGGGTGTTCGCCGCCGACGGGCCGGTCACGGCCCTGGACGGGGACGAGGACACCGTCTTCGCCGCCCACCGGTCCGGGGAGATCACGGCGCTCGACGCACGGACCGGCAGCCCGCGCCGGCGGTACCGGCTGCGCGCCGGCGGGCACGTGGTCGTGCCCCTGTCGCTGACGGCGGCCGGCGCCGGCAGGTTGCTGGTCGGCACCGTGGACGGGCGGATCCTCGACTGCGAGACCTCCGGACCGGCGGACCCCGCGGTCACCTCGGCCGGGGGATGACCGGCCAGGCCCTTTCGACGACGGCCGCCGGGTCGGCGGTGCGCCGCAGATAGGCCTGCAGGGAGGCGGACTGCTCGGCCGCCGCGCGGACCTGAAGGTCGTGCAGGTCCGCCAGCGACATCAGGCCGACGGGCTGGTGCCGCTCCCCCAGCCGGCGCACCACGCGGGCCGCGGCCAGTGCGTCCGCCCGCGCGTCGTGGGCGCCCTCCAACGGCACGCCGTAGTGGGCGCACAGCGCCTGGAGGGCGCGCCTGCCCTTGCGGTACTTGTCGACGTGCTTGTCGATGACCAGCGGGTCGATGACCGGCGAGGGGACGCTCCCCAGCCGTTCGCCGACCGATGCGACGCCGTGCCGCCGGCACTCCCGGTCCAGCAGGGACAGGTCGTAGCGCGCGTTCATCACCACCAGCGGTGTCCCGGAGCGCAGCACCTCGGCGACGTCGTGGGCGATCTCCTCGATCGCCGCTCCGGCCGGTGCACCGTGCGCGCGGGCGTGCGCGGTCGAGATGCCGTGGATGGCGGACGCCTGTTCCGGTATCGCCACACCGGGGTCGAGCAGCCAGGTCCGTTCCTCAGAGACGGCCCCGTCGGCCTCCAGCCGCAGGACGGCGGCGGTGACGATGTGGTCGGTCTCGACGTCCGTGCCGGTGGTCTCCAGGTCGAAGGCGACCAGCGGGCCGCTGATCCAGCTCATCGCGCGGCTCCCGTGCCCGCGGTGCGGGCGCTCCCCGCGCCGCGCGGGCGGGCGCCCGCCGCCCCCCGCCCGAAGCCGGCCGGCCGTGTCCGGCGTCGTCCCATGCTCATTGGCGTATGTCCTTCCCGCTGTTCCCCCGTGTGCCGCTCCATCATCCCGCGCGCCACTGACACTCCTCCGGCCGGGCTGCGGGGGCCGCCGGCCGGGCGCGGCTCCGGCTGCCCGTCAGGAGACCGGACGGGAGTCGGTCCAGACGCCCTCGAACTCCTCACGATAGATCTCGAACAGCCCGTGCTCGGCCTCGGGGGTCTGGTCGGCCTTGGTCTGGACGAGGTCCCGCGGCCCCCCGCGCAGGATGAGGACCGGGGCCTCCATGCCGCGCGCCTTGCGCAGGTAGGGCTGGACGACCGCGATGCCGTCCGAGGTGTCGCCGTCCACGAGGTAGGCGGTGAAGCGCGGGGTCTCGTCGAAGACCCGGATCTCGAACGCCGCGGTGTCCCGCAGCCGGGCCCGCACCCGCCGCATGTGCATGATGTTCATCTCGACGGAGCGGCTGAGCTCGCCGCGGCCGAGTCCGAGTTCGCGCTCACGGCGGCGGACGGCGCTGCTCGCCGGGTTGAGGAAGAGCAGCCGCACCCGGCAGCCGGACTCCGCCAGGCGCACCAGCCGCTTGCCCGAGTAGTTCTGCACCAGCAGGTTGAGCCCGATGCCCACGGCGTCCAGCCGCCGGGCGCCTCCGAACAGGTCCTCCGCGGGAAGCTGCCGCTGCAGTCGCACCCGGTCCGGGTAGATGCCGACGACGTCGGCGTAGCGGTCGGCGACGAGTTCCTCGACGGCGTCGACGGGCAGCCGCTCGGCGGACGGGTAGCCGGGCCCGGAGCCGAGCATGTCCAGCAGCCGCGCGGCGGCCCGCTCGGCCTGGTCCAGGACGGTGCGGGACAGGGCGCGGTTGCGGGAGACGACGTGCCGGGCCACCTCCAGTTCGTCCAGGGCGAGTTCGAGATCGCGGCGGTCGTCGAGGTAGGGCTCGAAGCACGGCCAGTGCTGGATGGCGAGCTCGCGCAGTTGCGGCAGCGTCAGGAAACTGAGGATGTTGTCGTCGGCGGGGTCGAGCAGGAATCCCTTGCGGCGGCTGACCTCGCGCACCGCCGCGGCCCGCTGGACCCACTCGTGGCCGGCCGGGCCGGCGGCCGCGACCACCCATTCGTCGCCGTGCACGGGTTCGTAGATCGGGCGCAGCACGGCGTTCACGACGGCGCGCAGTCGCTGCTCGACGAGGTTGAGCCACACATATGCCCGTCCGGCGCGCCGGGCGCGGGTGCGCACCTCGGCCCACTCGTCGGCGCCCCAGTCCAGTTCCGCTCCGATCTCCAACGGCAGCGCGAGGGAGGCCGTACCGGTGCTTCCTTCGCCGATGCCGCCGCCCGGGTCCCCCTGATCACCACCACCGGGGAGCACCAGACCTCCCGACATCACGACTGCACCCGCCTTCCCGCCCCCGTCCACGATCAAGGAAGGGTACTGCGGGGCGGGAGGCGGTGCAGCCGTAACGACGCTACTTCACCACATGCTTACCGGGTTCGCCGGACAACACCCCTAGTGTCCCTGCCCGTTGTGACCCGAGAGCTCGTCCGGGGTGAGCGGGCTCATCGCGGTCACATCGCGCGGCGCGAGCTGGAAGCCCTGCCAGTGGATCGGCATGGGGCTCTGGTCCTCGTCGCGCGGGATGTGGTGGAAGCCGACGTTGACCCACATGACCGGGTGCCTGAGGGCCTCGCCGTCCGCCCACTTGTCCACCGAGGTCCCCCGGCCGTTGCACGCCGGGTCGCTGTTCCCGCTGGCCAGCTGCTCGCAGGCGCGGTACTGGGTGACGTACACGTCCTTCGAGGTGTAGGCGTGGACGTCGTAGCGATCGGAGTGCTGCCGGACCAGTTCCCAGGAGCGCGGGTGTCCGTCGGCGTTCCGGCCGGCCGCGGAGACCACCCGCCACCAGCGGCGCAGTGCGGAGTTGGCGGCGAGCTCCTTGGTGACGGGGGTCCTGGTGGTCTTCAGGATGGCGGAGCCGGCCCCCTGGCCCGCCTTCTTGGTGTCGTACTGCTCGACCTTGGCCCGGGTGGAGCCGTCCAGGCCGAAGTTCAGCCGCCAGAAGACCGAGTGGTAGTGGCTGGTGGAGTGGTCGTGGTCGCCCTCGCCGATGGGCCAGCCGGTGCCCTCGCCGCTGTAGTCGCCGGGCGAGAGGTCGCCCGTGGCGCCCATCTTGGCGGTGATGGTGCCGTCGTCGGAGAAGTTCCACTGGGTGACGTACTCGTACCAGCCGAGCTGGGAGACGGAGAAGACCACCAGGTCGCTGCCCTGCTTGGTGTACTTCTTCGTGTTGCCGCGGTCGTCGCCGACGTCGCTGCGGTAGGCGTAGCCGCGCGGCGCGGTGGTGGTGCACAGCGCCTTCACGTTCCGTTCCTGCTGCGGGATGTAGGCGGAGCTGATGGTCCCGCCGGGGCACTCCTCGGGGCCGATGTCGACGGCGGTGTTGCCGAATCCGATGTCGGACAGGTCGTTGTACTCGGTCAGCCCGGAGTCGTAGGGGACGTTGACCTGCGCGAGCGTGGCCGAGGTCAGCACCTTGAGGGGCTGCGGTTCCTTCCTCGGCTTGTACGCGATCTTCTCCAGGACCAGCCCCTTGGTGCCGCTCATGCGCCAGCACATGCTCCAGCCGGTGCCGTTCGGCAGGGTCTTGGTGATGGCGGTCGCGGTGCCGCAGTCCACCGCGGCCGCGGTGCCGGCCCGGGGGGCCGCGGCGGCCTCCCCGGACGTGGAGCCCGCGACGAGAGCGGGCAGCATCAGGAGCGCCGAGGCCGTACCGAGGGCCCGGCGCGCATTCGTGGTGCGCATGGTTGTGAGGTCTCCGCTCTCAGTGGATTCGGCCGACGGTGCGATCGCTGAGGTCGACGACCAGATTGGTCGTATCGATCCACGGCCCGTCCTTCACCTGCGTGAACAGTCGTACGCACCGGTGCTCCCCGCACTTGCCCAGACCGGCGGGTGCGGACTGCTCCGCGGTGTTGAACGAGATGCCGCGCAGGCGCAGCTGGTCGGGCGAGGTGAGTTCGCGGCCCTTGGTGGCGGCCGTGAAGTCGGCGCGGAGCCCCTTGCCGAGGGCGTCCGCGATCAGCAGCGCCGCCGCCTGCCGGGTCTCGTCGTTCGACGGCGGCGGCTGCATGCCGGTGGCGGTGTCGGTGCGTTCGACGGTGCCGGTGGTGAGGTTGACGGTCTTCTTCACGAGCCGGTCGTGCCCGTAGTCGTAGAAGAGCACCTCGACCCGGCGGGCCTCGCCGGCCTGTGCCTGCGGCCCCGTGGTGTCGGCCGGTTCGGCGAGGTCGGTGTCGAGGTACTCCGGCCCGCGCTCCCCGCCCACGTCCTCCGCGCTGCGCAGCGCGTCGCGCCGCAGGGCTATGGACTTCGCACGGTCGACCTCGGCCTTGGTCAGAGGCCCGCGACCGCTCTGCCCGCCCCGCGGGGCGTCGTTCCGGCTCACTTCAGCGCTGCCCGTGCCCTGCCGTTCCGGCGCTCCGGACGCAGCGGCCGGGCCGCCCGTCGTGGAGTGGTCGTCGCCGGAGGCGTCGCGGGGCAGGGTGATGCCGATCATCACGGCGGTGGCGGCGACGGCGACGCCGCCACCCCACAGGGCGCGCCTGACGCCGCGCCCGAACCCTCCCCTTCGCGCTAAGAAGCGGCCTTCCCCCTGGTCTGTCACGTAGGTCTCCCCTGTGTCGTACTGTCACTTGTTCTGACGGGATCACGACGGCACAGGTTGCCCGAGGACGCCCGATTCTTGCGGCAGGCAGGGGAAATGGGACACCCGTAACGGGGAAGATGTTGGCGATTCCATGCCCGGAGGGGCCCACTTGCGTGACGATGCCCTTTCGGCACCGTTGTGACCGGGGTGCGGCCTACCGGCGCCCGGCGGAGAAGTGGAAGAGTCGACGACATGCAGGTCTGGCCGGGTCAGGCATATCCCCTCGGCGCCACGTACGACGGCGCCGGCACCAACTTCGCGGTCTTCTCGGAGGCCGCGGAGCGGATCGAGCTGTGTCTGCTGCACGACGACGGCTCGGAGACCGCCGTCGAACTGCGCGAGGCGGACGCCTTCGTCCGCCACGCCTACGTCCCGGGCATCATGCCCGGTCAGCGCTACGGCTTCCGGGTCCACGGCCCCCACGAGCCGACCCGGGGGCACCGCTGCAACTCCGCCAAGCTGCTGCTCGACCCCTACGCCAAAGCGATAAGCGGCACGATCGACTGGGACGAGGCGGTGTACGGCTACCGCTTCGGGGAGCCCGAGTCCCGCAACGACCTGGACTCGGCGCCCCACACCATGACCTCCGTGGTGGTGAACCCCTACTTCGACTGGGCCGAGGACCGCAGCCCGCGCATCGACTTCCACCGCACCGTCATCTACGAGGCCCACGTCAAGGGCCTGACGATGCTCCACCCGGAACTGCCGGAGGAGATCCGCGGCACCTATGCGGCGCTCGCCCACCCGGCGGTCATCGCGCACCTGGTGGAGCTGGGCGTCACGACGCTGGAGCTGATGCCGGTCCACCAGTTCGTCCACGACCACCGGCTGGTGGACTCGGGGATGCGCAACTACTGGGGCTACAACACGATCGGCTTCTTCGCCCCGCACAACGCCTACGCCTCGATGGGCGACCGCGGGCAGCAGGTGCTGGAGTTCAAGACGGCGGTGCGCGAGCTGCACCGGGCGGGCATCGAGGTGATCCTCGACGTGGTCTACAACCACACCGCCGAGGGCAGCCACCTGGGCCCGACGCTGTGCTTCCGGGGGATCGACAACGCCTCGTACTACCGGCTGGCCGACGACCCGCGGTACTACACGGACACCACCGGCACGGGGAACTCGCTGCTGATGCGCAGCCCCCACGTCCTGCAGATGATCATGGACTCGCTGCGCTACTGGGTCACCGAGATGCACGTCGACGGCTTCCGCTTCGACCTCGCGGCGACCCTGGCCCGGCAGTTCCACGAGGTGGACCGGCTGTCCTCGTTCTTCGACCTCGTGCAGCAGGACCCGGTGGTCAGCCAGGTGAAGCTGATCGCCGAGCCCTGGGACGTCGGCGAGGGCGGCTACCAGGTGGGCAACTTCCCGCCGCTGTGGACCGAATGGAACGGCAAGTTCCGCGACACCGTGCGCGACCTGTGGCGCGGCGAACCTGCCACGCTGGCCGAGTTCGGCTCCCGGCTGACCGGCTCCTCGGACCTCTACCAGGACGACGGCCGCCGGCCGTTGGCCTCCATCAACTTCGTGACCTGCCACGACGGCTTCACGCTGCGCGACCTGGTGTCGTACAACGACAAGCACAACGAGGCCAACGGGGAGAACAACCGGGACGGCGAGAGCCACAACCGCTCGTGGAACTGCGGCGCCGAGGGCGAGACCGAGGACGAGGACGTGCTCGCCCTGCGCGAGCGCCAGATGCGCAACTTCATCGCCACCCTGATGCTCTCCCAGGGCGTGCCGATGCTCGCCCACGGCGACGAGTTCGGCCGTACCCAGGAGGGCAACAACAACGCGTACTGCCAGGACAACGAGCTGTCCTGGGTGCCGTGGCCCAAGGAGGGCGACGCCGACACCGAGCGGCTGCACGAGTTCACCCGCCAGATGGTGTGGCTCCGCCGCGACCACCCGGTCTTCCGGCGCCGCCGCTTCTTCCACGGACGGCCGGTCGAGGGGACGCACGACGAGCTCTCGGACATCGCCTGGTTCACCCCTGAGGGTGAGGAGATGATCCAGGACGACTGGGAGGAAGCCCAGGCCAACGCCCTCGTGGTCTTCCTCAACGGCAGCGCCATCTCCGAGCCGGGCGACCGCGGGGAGCGCATCACCGACGACTCGTTCCTGCTGATGTTCAACGCCTGGTACGAGCCGCTGGACTTCGTGGTGCCCGTGAACCACGGCAAGGAGTGGCAGGTGGTCGTGGACACCCAGCGCCCCGAGGGCGTGGCCCCCGGCTCGGGACGCAAGGTCACCCAGGGCGACCGGCTGCGGCTGGCGGACCGGAGCATGATGGTGCTGCAGCGCCCGGCGTAACCGGCACGCCCGATGTGATGGGCATACCGGTCGGCGGGGTAGGCACTCCTCCATGACAGAAAGCGCCGCGACCCCGCCGACCGCTGTCGTCCCCTCCGTGCCGAGCGCCACCTACCGGCTCCAGCTCCAGCCCGACTTCCCCTTCGCCGCGGCCGAGGCCGTCGTCCCCCATCTGGCCGCGCTCGGCGTCTCCCACCTGCACCTCTCCCCCGTACTGCAGGCCGTGCCGGGCTCCACCCACGGCTACGACGTCGTCGACCACACGCGGGTGCGCGAGGAGCTCGGCGGCGAGAAGGGGCTGCGCTCGCTGGCGCGCACCGCCCGGGCACACGGCCTGGGGCTCGTCCTGGACGCGGTGCCCAATCACATGGCCGTACCGGCACCGGAGTATCTGGCCCGGCCGCTGTGGGAGGTGCTGCGGGACGGGCCGCGCTCCCCGTACGCGCACTGGTTCGACATCGACTGGGCGGCGCAGGGCGACCGGCTGCTGCTGCCGGTGCTGGGCGCGCCCCTGGACGAGGTGCTGGGCGACCTGCGCGTCGAGCGGAACCCCGCCGTCGGGGAGCGGGTGCTGCGCTACCACGACCACGCCTTCCCGCTGCGCCCCGGAACGGAGGAGCTGCCGCTGCGGTCGCTGGTCGACGCCCAGTGGTACCGGCTCGCCTGGTGGCGGCAGGCCCGCACCGAACTGAACTACCGTCGCTTCTTCACCATCTCCGAGCTCATCGCCGTCCGCGTCGAGGACGACGAGGTCTTCGCCGCCACCCACGCCACGCTGCTGCGCCTGCTGGACGAGGGCGTCGCCGACGGCCTGCGCGTCGACCATCCGGACGGCCTCGCCGACCCCGCCGGCTACCTGCGGCGGCTCGCGGACGCCTCCGGCGGCCGCTGGACGGTCGTGGAGAAGATCCTCACCGGCGACGAGCGGCTCCCGGCCGGCTGGGCCTGCTCCGGCACGACCGGCTACGACGCCCTCGACCGGCTGGACGGGCTGTTCACCGATCCCGTGGGCGTCGAGGAGATCGTCCGCTGCTACCGCGAGTTCACCGCCGCCCCGGCCGACGCGGGCGGCGCCTGGGCGCCGACCGTACGGGCCGCCGCCGAGCACATCGTCACGCACGACCTGGCCGCCGAGGTGGACCGGCTGACCCGGTCCGCCGTCCGCGCCGCCGGGCTGGAGCCGGCCGCGCTGCGGGAGGCGATCGAGGCGACGCTCGTCCGGCTGCCGCGCTACCGCCCGTACGTCGTCCCCGGTCAGCCGGCCGGCGCGGCGGACACGGCCCTGCTGGAGGAGGCGGCCGGAGCCACCGGGCACCCGGCCGCCGGCGTCGTGTGCGACCTGGCTCTGGGACGCCTCCAGGGCGGCGGGGAGGCCGCGGCGGACTTCGCGGTGCGCTTCGCCCAGGTCTCCTCGGCACTGCGCGCCAAGTCGGCCGAGGACACCGCCTTCTACCGCTACCACCCGCTGCTCTGCCTCAACGAGGTCGGCCGCGAGCCGGACCGTCCCGCCACCTCGCCCGAGGACTTCCACGCCTTCTGCGAGCGCCTGCGACGCGACTGGCCGCACACGGGGACCGTGCGCTCCACGCACGACACCAAGCGGAGCGCGGACGTACGGGCCCGGCTCGCCGCGCTGACCGAGCTGCCCGGCGAGTGGGCCGGCTGGCTGGGCGAGGTCTCGGGAGACCTGCGGGAGTACCTGGAGCACCGCGGGACACCGTTCCCGGAACGCCATGTGGAGTACCAGGCCTGGCAGTACGCCGCGGTCTTCTGCGACGGCGGCGCGGCGGACCTGGTGGCCGCCACCATGCTCAAGTCCGAGCGCGAGGCCGGTCTGCGCACCGCGTGGACCGACCAGCGGCCCGAGTACGAGCAGGCCATGACCGGCTTCGTCCGCGAACTGGTCGGCGGCCCGGCCGCCTTCGCCACCGAGCGCATCGACCGCGCCCTGCGCGGCCCCGAACGCGTCAACGTCCTCGGCGCGCACCTGGCGCACCTGACCATGCCGGGCGTGCCCGACGTCTACCAGGGCGACGAGGAGCGGCAACTGCTCCTCGTCGACCCGGCCAACCGCCGTCCGTACGACCCGGGCACGGCCGGGGGCGAGGTGAGCGAGAAGCGGCGGGTGACGGAGTTCGCGCTGCGTCTGCGCCGGGCCCGTCCCCAGTGGTTCACCGGCCCGGAGGGCACCTACGAGCCGCTGTACGCGCGCGGTCCGGCCGGCGAGCACTGCGTGGCCTTCGTCCGCGGCGGACGGGCCCTGACGGTGGTCACCCGGCTGTCCCGGCGGCTCGCGGACGCGGGCGGCTGGCGCGGGACGGAGCTGGTGCTGCCGGAGGGAATCTGGACGGAGGTGCTGTCGGGCCGTCCGTTCGAGGCCGTGGTGCCGCTGGCGGAACTGCTGGACCGGCTGCCGGTGGGTCTGCTGGTGCGCGACGTGGACGAGTAGGAGGCCGCGCGGACAGGCGGGGTGGGGCAAGGAGCGGGTCGAGGGCCGAGCCTGGCAAGGCGGAGCGGGGAGACGCAGCGGTGGGGCGCCTCCCGGGCGCGAAGGCCCACGGGGGACCGCGGGGGACCGCGGCGACCGACGACAGCGCCGCCAGGCGAGAGCCATCGGCACGCGACACTGTCCCGCCGGTCCGCGCAGCCTCCAAGGCCGCGGCGGGCGGGAGAGATCCGGTACGGGCGGCCACGGGCACGAAGGCCGGTGCCGTCCCGCCCGTTGAGCGCCGTCGGGGCCCCCGGCGGCACGGTCGGCAGGCGCGCTGACGATCCGTCAACCACCGTGCGGCGCGCCGCTGCTGCCCCCGCGTCGCACGACCGGGCGCGCTGTACGGTATGCGACATGTATACCGATATTCCCTTCATCCCACGCCTGGCCGGGGTGCACCACGTCACGCTGCCCGTCGGCGATCCCGCCCGGTCGGAGGCGTGGTACGAACGGGTCCTCGGCCACCACCGGATCGCGGAGTTCACCGAGGGCGGCGCCTTCGCCGGCATCGCGATGGCCCACCCCGGCGGCGGGCCCGTGCTGTGCCTGCGCCACGACCCCGCCCTGGCCGCCGCCAGCGCGGGCTTCGCGTGGTTCTCCCTGGGCGTCCCCGACCTCCCCGCGCTGGAGGCGCTGGCCGCCCGCCTCGACGCCCTCGGCGAGCCGCACGGCGCCGTCGTGCGCACCGCCCGCGGCTGGCTCCTGCCGCAGCTGCGCGACCCGGACGGCCACGAACTGCGCTTCGCGACCGCCGACGAGGGGCCTCCGCCGAGCCGCGGGCAGGTCGTGCGCCTCGCGGGCAGCCGGGAGCCGGTGCTGCGGTTCCGCACGGCGTGAGGATCCCGGGCCGGATTGTCGGACCCCGCTGCTAGCGTCCTGCCATGGACGCCTCGGAAGCCCTGCTCACCCGCATCGAGAACGACCCGGCCGCGGCGGCACGCCTCGCGTGGCCCGGTGACTTCGACATCGCCCGCCGCGACCCGATCGAGGACGTGCGCCTGCCCTCGGGCCTCGCGATGCGCCCGATAGCCGGCGACGGCGCGGGCGGCACCTTCTTCCTGTGCGGTGAGTCCGGGGACGCCGAGCGGCCCGTGGTGTACGCGGACTCCGAGGGGCAGGCGGCGCTGATCGGGGCCGACCTGACCGAGGCGGTCGAACTGATCGCGGTCTGTGCCATGTGGTGGAGGGACGCGCACTCGGACTTCTCCCCCGAGGAGTTCGACGCCGGGATCCGCGAGGACCACCCGGATCTGGACCTGGACCGGGAACGCGAGGAGCTGACCACGGCCCTCGGGCTGACGCCCCCTCCGGTCGAGGAGGTCGTCGCCCGGCTGCGGACGACCGCGGCCCGCACGGCCCCCGCCTTCCTGCCGTACGTGGACGACGACGACCATGTGCCGTACGAGCCGCTGTTCGGGCCCTGAGGCGGGCCCCGGCGCGCGCTCAGCCCGTGGTGAGGCGGAAGCTCATCGCCCCGAAGGTCACCTGGTCGCCGGGGCGGACGGCGGCCGAGCCCATGACCCGGCGGCCGTTGACCCAGGTGCCGTTCATCGAGCCGAGGTCGCGCAGGACCCACAGCCCGCCCTCGTGGCTGAGCTCCGCGTGGAAGCGCGACGCAGAGGAGTGGCTGAGCCGGAAGGTGCAGGACAGGTCCCGGCCGATCCGCACCGGGAAGGGGGCGGGCGCGGGCAGCAGCAGGGGAGGCAGCTGCTGGACGGCCCAGGCGTCCCGCATGCGGGCGCGGAAGGCCGACGTCTTGGTGACGGCGCGGACGACGGAGCCGGTGAACCGGGCCCAACGCCCCTGCGGACGCGGCAGGTCGGCGATGAGTGCGGCCAACTCGTCGGAGTGGCGCGCCTTGAGGGCGAGTCCCATGCGGCGTACGAAGGTGTCGTGCGACAGCCGTCCGTCGACGGCACCCTCGCGAAGTACCTCGATGGCGCGCTCGCGTTCGGCGTCGGTGGGACGCGCCGGGTGTGTCGGGAACTCGTAGCTCACCTGCGTGATTGTCGGGCCGGGGAGGCCGGGGTGTCCAGAAGGTGCGGCCCGTGGGGCGGCGCGGTCAATTGCGTGGACACCGCGGAAAGGAGATGACTAGGGTGGGCGCACGCCCTGGACCGAGGAAGGAGGCGGAAGCCATGAACACGTTCGCCGTTGCGCGCTCCCGCCCCGTTGTCCGCAGGGCGTACTCCGTCTGACCGGGAGCGCTCCGCTCTCCCGTGAGGACTTCACCTTCATGACCGATCTGGTCTTCCGCCCGCTCGTCGCGGGCGAATCGCATCTCTTCCACTCCCTGACCCCCGGTGACGACGGCCTGGTCGGCCGGTCCCTGATGGGTCACTCGTACGCCATGGTCGACGAGGGCGGCGAATACCGTCCCGAATGGACCTGGGTGGCCCTGCGCGACGGCGTCGTGGTCGCCCGCGCGGCCTGGTGGGCCGCTCCGGCGGACGACAAGCCGATAGCGCTGGACTGGTTCGACTTCACCGACGCCGACGCGGCCGTGCGGCTGCTGCGGACGGCACCGCTCAAGGCCCAGTACGAACTGCTGCTGCCGCCCGGATGGCGGGAGCGCAGGGAGGTCCGCGAGGCCGCCCAGGCCCGCATCGACGCGGCGATCGTCTCCGGAATGGAGTTGCTCGTCGAGCGCTACCGCTACACCTGGACCCCCGAGTGCGGGCTGCCCGAGCGCACCGGACGCCTGGAGTACCGGCCCGAGCCGGACGACGCGGTGATCCTGGACGTGCTCAAGCGCATCGGCGTCGGCAGCCTGGACGCCCACACCCGCCGCATGGTGCGGCTGCACGGCCCGGACGCGGCCGCCCGCGAGGAGCTGGAATTCCTCGACTGGCTGCAGTCGCCGCGCGAGTGGTGGCGGCTGGCGTACACCCCGGAGGGCGAACTCGCCGGCATCCAGGTGCCGGGGCGCAACCCGGGTGCGTTCTGCGTCGGCTTCATCGGTGTCCTGCCGGAGCAGCGCGGACACGGCTACGCGTACGACCTGCTGCTGGAGTGCACCCACGACCTGGTCGCACACGGCGCGACGGAGATCGCCGCCGCGACCGACCAGGGCAATCTGCCGATGGCGGCGCACTTCGCCAAGGCGGGATATCCGGTGAGCCAGGAGCGCGTCAACCTGGTGTGACCCCCGGACGGCGGGCAGCATGGTGCCCATGCGCTTCGACGTGTGGGCACCGGACGCCGGTGAGGTGGAGGTACGGGTCGACGGCCGGGCTCACGACATGGAGCGCGACCCCGAACGCCGGGGCTGGTGGTACGCGGACGTGCCCGCCGGGCACGGTTCGCGCTACGCCTTCGCGCTGGACGAGGGCCCGCCGCGGCCCGACCCCCGCTCCCGCCGCCAGCCGGACGGGCCGGAGGGCCCGAGCGCGGTCGTCGACCACGACCGGTTCGCCTGGGCGCACGCGTGGGCGGGCCGTCCGCTGCCCGGCGCGGTCCTCTACGAGCTGCACGTCGGCACCTTCACCGCCGCGGGCACCTTCGACGCGGCGATCGAGCACCTGCCCCACCTCGCCGGGTTGGGGATCACGCACATCGAGCTGATGCCGGTCTGCCCGTTCCCCGGCGTCCACGGCTGGGGGTACGAGGGCGTGTCGCTGTGGGCCGTGCACGAGCCCTACGGCGGCCCCGACGGGCTCAAGCGCTTCGTGGACGCCGCGCACGGCCACGGACTCGGGGTGGTGCTGGACGTCGTCCACAACCACCTCGGCCCCTCGGGCAACCACCTACTCGCCTTCGGCCCGTACTTCACCGACCGCCACCACACCCCGTGGGGCGACGCCGTCAACCTCGACGCCCCCGGCTCCGACGAGGTGCGCGACTTCCTCGTCGGCAGCGCCCTGTCCTGGCTGCGCGACTACCGCCTGGACGGGCTGCGGCTCGACGCCGTCCACGCCCTCGTCGACACCCGCGCGGTGCACCTGCTCGAGGAGCTCTCCACCGCCGTCGACGCCCTGTCGGCCGCGGTCGGCCGCCAGCTCTTCCTCATCGCGGAGTCCGACCGCAACGACCCGCGCACCACCGACCCGCGCGAGGCGGGGGGCCTGGGCGTGCACGCCCAGTGGAACGACGACTTCCACCACGCCCTGCACACTGCCGTCACCGGCGAGTCGCAGGCCTACTACGCGGACTTCGCCGTCTCCCCGGTGACGGCCGTGGCCAAGGCGCTGCGCCGGGTCTTCTTCCACGACGGCACCCACTCGAGCTTCCGCGGCCGCGCCCACGGCCGGCCCGTCGACCTGACGACCACCCCGGGCCACCGCTTCCTCGTCTACACCCAGACCCACGACCAGATCGGCAACCGCGCCACCGGTGACCGCCTCGGCGCGAGCGTCCCCCCGGGGCTGCTCGCCGCTGCCGCCGCGCTCGTCCTCACCTCCCCGTACACGCCGATGCTCTTCATGGGCGAGGAGTGGGGTGCCCGCACGCCCTGGCAGTTCTTCACCGACCACGACGACCGCGAGCTGGCCGCCGCCATCACCCGGGGCCGCCGCCGCGAGTTCGCCGAGCACGGCTGGAGGGCCGAGGACATCCCCGACCCCCAGGACCCGGCGACCCGGCTGCGCTCCTGCCTGGACTGGTCGGAACCCGCCCGGGAGCCGCACGCGGAACTGCTGGCCTGGTACCGGCGGCTGATCGCGCTGCGCCACGCCGAGCCCGAGCTGACCGACCCGGCCCTGGACGCCGTCCACGTCACCGCGGGTGAACACACCCTGCGGCTGGACCGCGGACGTTTCCGGATCGCCGTCAACTTCTCCCCCGACGAGGCGCTGGTCCCCCTCCACCACCCCGGCCGCACCGACCCGCCGGGCTACGTCACGGTCGCCGCCTGGCGTCCCTGCCCACCGCCCACCGACACCGGCTGCCTCCACCTGCCCGGCCACTCGGTCGCCGTGCTCCGTGAACGCTGATTACCCTGAACGGGTGACGACCGACGACGAACCCCGCGCCACCTGCGTCCACTGCGGCGACCCCACCGAGTACCCCGACTCGCAGCCGGGCCTCACCCTGTGCCCGGTCTGCGCCTGGCACGAGGCCCAGCGCACGGCCTGCAGCGGCTGAGCCGCGCGGCCCCGAGGGCGGTCAGTCCTCCAGCAGCAGCTTGCGGGCGGCCTCGACGTCGAAGGACGCGGGCGGGCACACCGGGTCTATCAGTTCGAGGTGCTCCATCAGCAGCCGGCCGACGGCCCAGTTCCGGTACCACTTGCGGTCGGCGGGGACGATGTACCAGGGGGCGGCCTCGGTGGAGCACCGGGTGAGGACGTCCTCGTACGCCGCCTGGTAGGAGGGCCACAGGGCCCGGTCCTCCAGGTCGCCCGGGCTGAACTTCCAGTGCTTGCAGGGGTTGTCCAGACGCGCCAGCAGGCGGGTGCGCTGCTCGTCGCGGCTGATGTGCAGGAAGACCTTCACGACGCTGACGCCGTCGTCGGCCAGCGAGGCCTCGAAGGAGTTGATGGTCTCGCAGCGCTCCTCCCACACCGAGCGCGGCGCCCGGCCGCGGACCCGCGGCACGAGGACGTCCTCGTAGTGGGAGCGGTCGAAGACTCCTATCCGCCCCCGGCCGGGCAGGGCGCGCTCCACGCGCCAGAGGAAGTGGTGGACCTGCTCCTCCGCGCTCGGCGCCTTGAAGGCGGTGATGCGGCAGCCCGCGGGGTCGAGCAGGCTCGCGAGGTGCCGCACCGAACCGCCCTTGCCCGAGGTGTCCATGCCCTGGAGGACGACGAGGACGGAACGCGGGTCGCCCGCCGTGCTCTGGGCGAAGAGCCGCTCCTGCAGCGCCGTGATCCGGTCCCGTGCGTACGGCACGCAGCCCAGTGCCTCGGTCTTGCCCGCGGGACCGCCGGGGGTGGCGCGCGGGTCGTACGACCGCAGCCGTACGGGGCCGCCGCCCGAGGGGACCCGCAGTTTCGCGCGCAGCCCCGATGTGCCGCCGGAACCGGCCTTCGGGCTGTTCCTCGTCACCGCGCCTCCCTCCGTGACGACGGTCACCGCGGGCGGCTGACCGGTTGATCCGATGGTGCGACGGATCAGCCGTGCCCGCCAGCGCGCCCCCAGGGGCCCGTGACGGCGAAGGTGGTGCCGGGGTTGTAGCAGTTCACGTACATGGTCCGGCCGTCCGGCGCGAAGGTGACCCCGGCGAACTCACCCCATTCGGGAGCGTCGGCGGTACCGATGTTCTGGCGGCCCCGCGCCATCGCGTAGACCTCGCCGCGCCGGGTGAGGCCGTAGACGTGCTGGGCGCCCTCGCCGTCCTCGCAGATCATCAGGCCGCCCTGCGGGGCGAGGGCGATGTTGTCCGGGGACTCGCCCGGCAGCCGCACATCGGTCGCGGGGCCGAAGACGACGACGAGGGTCAGCCGCCGCCGGGCCGGGTCGTAGCGCCACACCTGGCCGAAGTGGGTGGCCGCCGAGCCCTCGGCGCGGTGCGCGAAGCTGGAGACGAAGTAGACGCAGGTGCCGCCCCAGTAACAGCCCTCCAGCTTCTGGGCGTGCGTGATCCCGCGGGGGCCGAAGTCCTGCAGCCGTACCGGGGTCTCCTTGGCCAGGGGATCGGGCACGCGCACCCATTCGATCCCGTCGAAGTGGGCGCCGGTCTCCTGCACGGCCGACAGGTCGGGGACGCCCGGCACCCGCATGGCCTCCAGGGTGCCGCCGGCCCGCAGGGAGCCGCGGCCGCCGAGGGGCTTGCGCGGGTGGAAGCGGTAGAACATGCCGAAGGGGGCCTGGAAGGCGTCCTCCGTCTCGTAGACCGTGCCGTTGCGGGGGTCGACGGCGATGGCCTCGTGCTGGAAGCGGCCCATGGCCGTGAGCGGCTCGGCCCCCGTCCTCCGCGGGTCGTAGGGGTCGACTTCGAAGATGAAGCCGTGGTCCTTGGCGTAGCCACCGGTACCGGCCTTGTCCTCGTTCTCCTCGCAGGTCAGCCAGGTACGCCACGGGGTCGGTCCGCCCGCGCAGTTCACGGCCGTACCGGCGATGGCCACCCGTTCCGAGGTGACCGCGCCGCCGCGGTCGAGGGCGAGGACGGTGCAGCCTCCCTTGGCACCGGGGTCGTAGACCAGCCCGTCGACGAGGGGGACGGACGTGGTGGCGGTGGCGCGGTTCTCGTGGTTGCGGACGAGGTGCACCCCGTCGCCGCGGCGGGCCGGGAACGCGGCCATGCCGTCGAAGTTCCCGGGCACCGGCCCCTCCCCGGAGCGCAGGGGGTCGCCCTGGCGGGACAGCACGCGGTACCGGAAGCCGCGGGGGAGGTCGAGGAGGCCGTCGGGATCGGGGACGAGAGGGCCGTGGCCACCGGTTCCCGCGGCGAAGGCCGTACCGGCGAAAAGCTCTCCGACGCTGCCGGCGAAGGCGATCCCGGCGCCCACCGCCCCGGTGGTGGCGATCATCTGACGTCTGGTCACGGACATGGGTCACTCTCCCTGCTGGCGGACAGGCGATTGACCCGAGTGTGTCTAGCACGGCTCCGGACGCGGGGGAACACGGCGCCCCGTCCCGGGCGGCCCGGTCCGGCCGGTGATCCGTGGTCCCCGGCGGCGCCGGGGTCGCGGTTCAGGCGCCGTTCGGGGCGGCGAGACGCCGGGCGTCGCGGGCGAGGGCGGTGAGCCGGGAGATGGCCCGGAAGTACTTCTTGCGGTAGCCGCCCGCGAGCATCTCCTCGCTGAAGATGCGGTCGAAGGGCAGGCCGGAGGCCATGACCGGGACCTCGCGGTCGTAGAGCCGGTCGGCCAGGACCACCAGGCGCAGCGCCGTGGCCTGGTCCTCGACGGGCCGGACGCCGCGCAGGAAGACGGCCTCGACGCCGTCGCAGAGCGCGCCGTAGCGGCTGGGGTGGACCCGGGCGAGGTGGGCCAGGAGGACGCCGAAGTCGTCGAGGGAGGCGCCGGGGGTGCGGTCCGCGGCGGCGGCGACCTCCTCGTCGGCGTACGGCGGCGGGGCCTCCGGCAGGCCCCGGTGCCGGTAGTCCTCGCCGTCGATGCGCAGCGACCTGAAGCGGGCGGACAGGCCCTGGATCTCGCGCATGAAGTCGGCGGCGGCGAAGCGGCCCTCGCCGAGCTTGCCGGGGAGGGTGTTGGAGGTCGCGGCCAGCTTCACGCCGGCGTCGGCCAGTTTGCCCAGCAGGGTCGAGACGAGCACGGTGTCGCCCGGGTCGTCGAGCTCGAACTCGTCGATGCAGACCAGTCGGTGGCCGCTGAGCGCCTGGACGGCCTGCTGGAAGCCGAGGGCGCCGACGAGGTTGGTCAGCTCCACGAAGGTGCCGAAGGCCTTCTGCTCGCGCGGTGCGGGAGTGGCGTGCCACAGCGAGGCCAGCAGGTGCGTCTTGCCGACGCCGTAGCCGCCGTCGAGGTACACCCCTCCGGGGCCGGCCGGCACGGCCGTCGCGGCCTGGCGCCGGAACCAGCGCCTGCGCCCTCCGTCGGCGGGCGTTCCCAGCCCCTCCGCGAAGGACCGCAGCACGCCCACGGCCTCGGCCTGGCTCGGCTGCTTCGGGTCCGGGAGGTAGTTGTCGAACCGTACGGAGTCGAAGCGCGGCGGCGGCACCATCTCCGCCACCAGCCGGTCCGCCGGGACGTGCGGCTCCCGTCCGCTCAGCGGGACGGGCGGCGTCCCGTCGGCTATCGGACGGGATGCGTGCGCGGCGGCGGAGGGCGAGGACGGCGAGGACACAGCCATCCAGCCTAGTGCCTCGCCGGCGGTCCGCCCGCCGCCGTGTGGCCGACCCCACTCAGGGGGCCCGTGGAAGACTGCTGCCATGCGCCGCCTCTTCCCCGCCCCCGCACCCGCCGAGACCCTCGACACCCCGGAATCGCTGGCCGACGCGTACGCGTATCCGGAGCCGCCGGGCGGGGAGCCCTGGCTGCGGGCGAACATGGTGTCGTCGCTGGACGGCGCGGCCCGGCACGACGGGCGGTCGCAGCCGTTGTCCTCGGACGCCGACATGCGGGTCTTCGGGGTGCTGCGGGCACTGGCCGACGTCGTGGTCGTGGGCGCGGAGACCGTCCGGCAGGAGGGCTACCGCCCCGCCCGGGCCCGCGAGGCGTTCGCGGCCCGCCGGGCCGCGGCGGGCCAGGGACCGGCCGCCACGATCGCGGTGGTGAGCGCCCGGCTCGACCTCGACTTCTCCCTGCCGCTGTTCACCGAGCCGCTGGTGCCGACCCTGGTGCTGACCGGCGAGGACGCCCCGGCCGACCGGGTCGCGGCGGCCGAGAAGGCGGGGGCGCGGGTCGTGCGCGCCGGCACGGGCAGGGGCGTGGATCCGGCCCGCGCGGTGCGGGAGCTCGCGGCGCTCGGGCTGCGCCGGATGCTGGCCGAGGGCGGGCCGCGACTGCTCGCCCAGTTCGCCGCGGCCGGGGTGGTCGACGAGCTCTGCCTGACGATCGCGCCGCTGCTGACCGCCGGGGACGCCATGCGCATCATGAACGGCCCGGGCATCGCCGATCCCGTCCGCTTCTCCCCGGTGTCGATCCTGGAGGAGGAGGGCTTTCTCTTCACCCGCTACGTACGCGGCTGAGGGCCGTCCCGGAGCGGGCGGCATCCGCCGGGACCGGCCACCCCGCCGGTTTCACCCGGATGGTGCCGATTGTCCGCCCCGGCAGGTCCGCCTGCCGCGGCGGGGGAACACATGTCCCCGCGTGCCCCGCGCCCGGACGGGGCAGGATGGTTTCCGTGGCAGGCCCGACGGCCCGCGAGAGAGAAGGACGCGTCCGTGTTCACGACCGTACTCATGATCGAGCAGCCGCTCGTCCCCGCCGACGTGGAGCTGGTCACCACGCTCCACGGCGACGAACCCGTCTCCTTCGTCGTCCTGATGCAGCCGCGCGGCGACCAGGACCGGCTGCTGCGGGCCATCGACGACGTCGTGCTGGGTGAACTGGACAAGGCCGTCCACGAGCGCGAGCGCCCGGAGGGCGACAAGGCCCTGCTGCCCGCCGAGCGCGCGCTGCACCACAGCCTGACCGCGCTGCGCGAGGCGGGCTGCGAGGCGGTGGGCGAGGTGGTCGAGCGGCACCCCATCGAGCTGATGAAGTCCGTGGTCGAGCAGACCCACGCCGACGAGGTGATCGTGCTGACCGCCCCGCACCTGGTGGAGGAGTTCTTCCACCGCGACTGGACGTCCCGGGCCCGGCACAAGGTCGGCGTACCGGTGCTGAAGCTGTTCGCGCACAACGCGGAGGACTGAGCGGACGCCGCGCCCCCGACTGGTGGAAGAATCGGGGACGGCCGACAACCGACCCCGTGAGTTCCAGGGAGCACCTCGCATGAGCCCCACCCTTCCCCCCGGCATGGACCGACCGCACTTCATCGGGATCGGCGGGGCCGGGATGTCGGGCATCGCGAAGATCCTGACCCAGCGCGGGGCGGACGTCGCGGGCAGCGACGCGAAGGACTCGGAGACCGCGGAGGCGCTGCGCGCCCTGGGCGCGACGGTCCACATCGGCCACGCCGCCGCCCACCTCGCGCCGGACGCGACCTGCGTGGTCGTCTCCAGCGCCATCCGCGACGACAACCCGGAGCTGGCCGCCGCCCGCGAGCGCGGCATCCCGGTGGTGCACCGCTCGGACGCGCTGGCCGCGCTGATGCGGGGCCTGCGCCCGATCGCCGTGGCCGGCACGCACGGCAAGACCACGACCACCTCCATGCTCGCGGTGAGCCTGTCCGCGCTGGGCCTGGACCCGTCGTACGCGATCGGCGGCGACCTGGACGCCCCGGGCTCGAACGCCCACCACGGCACCGGCGAGATCTTCGTCGCGGAGGCGGACGAGAGCGACCGCAGCTTCCAGAAGTACGACCCCGAGGTCGCGATCGTGCTCAACGTGGAGCTCGACCACCACGCGAACTACGCGTCGATGGACGAGATCCACGAGTCGTTCGAGATCTTCGTCGGCAAGATCGTCCCGGGCGGCACCCTGGTCGTGGGCCAGCACGCCGGGGCACGCGAGCTGGCCGCCCGGGTGGCGGGCCGCCAGGGCCTGTCCATCGTGCGCGTCGGCGAGGACGAGGACGCCGACGTGCGGATCCTGCGCGTCACCCCGCACGGGATGTCCAGCGAGGTCACCGTCCGCATGGACGGCGAGGAGCACACCTTCACCGTCTCCGTCCCCGGCCGGCACTACGCCCACAACGCGGTGGCCGCCCTCGCGGCGGGCGCCGCCCTCGGCGTCCCGGCGGACGGCCTGGCGAAGGCGCTCGGCACCTACACGGGCGTGAAGCGCCGGCTCCAGCCGAAGGGCACCGCCGCGGGCGTCCAGGTCATCGACTCCTACGCGCACCACCCCACCGAGATGACCGCCGACCTGGAGGCGCTGCGGGAGGCCGCCGGCGACCGGCGCATCCTCGTGGTCTTCCAGCCGCACCTGTTCAGCCGCACCCAGGAGCTGGGGCGCGAGATGGGCGAGGCCCTCGCGCTGGCCGACGCCTCCGTGGTGCTGGACATCTACCCGGCCCGCGAGGACCCGATCCCCGGCATCACCAGCGGCCTGATCATCGACGCGGCCGCCGCCCGCGGCGCCGACGTCACCGCGGAGCACGACAAGGACGCCGTCCCCGGCGTCATCGCCGGAATGGCCAAGCCCGGTGACCTTGTTCTCACCATGGGCGCGGGCGACGTGACCGATCTCGGTCCGCGCATCCTCGCGCGCCTGGAGAACTGAGGAGAGGGAGGACCATGGCGTACGAAGTCGACAAGTCCGAGGAGCAGTGGCGTCAGGAGCTGACGCCGCAGGAGTACGCGGTCCTGCGTCAGGCCGGGACGGAGCGGCCCTTCACCGGTGAGTACACGGACACCAAGGCGGAGGGCGTCTACTCCTGTCGCGCCTGCGGTGCCGAGCTGTTCACCTCGGACACCAAGTTCGAGTCGCACTGCGGCTGGCCGTCCTTCTACGACCCGAAGGAGAGCAAGGCCGTCGAGCTGATCCAGGACCGTTCGATGGGCATGGTCCGCACCGAGGTCCGCTGCGCCCGCTGCGGATCGCACCTGGGGCACGTCTTCGAGGGCGAGGGCTACCCGACCCCCACGGACCAGCGCTACTGCATCAACTCGATCTCGCTGCGGCTGTCCCCCGAAGGGGACTGATCACGAAATCCGACGGATAGTCCCCCCGCGTGGGCCTGGGCGCCACGCGGGGCGCGTCCGTCGACTCGCCGCCCACCGGCTGGCAACGTGGCCCGGCATGGAACACCACGTACGGGCCAGGTTGCTGCTGGCCAGCGCCACCATGCTCTTCGTCGAACTGGCGCTGATCCGGTGGGCGGGCGCGAACGTCGTCCATCTGAGCTACTTCTCGAACTTCATCCTGCTCGGCTCCTTCCTGGGGATCGGGCTGGGCTTCCTGATCGCCGCCGAGCGCGGGCAGTGGCTCAAGCGGTGGGCGCCGCTGCCGCTGGCCGTGCTCGTCGTCCTGGTGCGGGAGTTCCCGGTCCAGGTGCGGCAGAGCAGCGGCGACATCATCTACTTCACCGCGGTGAAGACCACCGGGCTGCCCCAGTGGGTGACGCTGCCGGTGCTCTTCCTGCTGGTCGCGGTCGCCATGATGGCCATCGGCAAGATCACGGCCGATCTGTTCCGGCAACTGCCGTCGCTGGAGGCCTACCGGTGGGACCTGCTCGGCTCGCTGACCGGTTCGGCGGCCTTCGCCGGGTTGTCGTGGCTGCGCGCCCCCTCCCTGGTGTGGGGGCTGATCGCGGCGGCGGCGCTGCTGGTGCTCGGCGGGCGGCGGAACACGCTGCGGTACGCGCTGCCGCTGGCGGCGATGGTCACGGCGCTGCTCTTCGAGTCGCTGGCGCCGGGGGTGTCGTGGTCGCCGTACTACAAGATCGAGCTGACCCGCCCCGAAGCGGGCACCAGCTCGCGCACGTACAAGATCGCCGCCAACGGCGTGCCGCACCAGAGCATCGCCCCGCTGAAGGTGCTGCAGCGGGAGAACTCGCCGTACGAGCAGGCCTACCGCGAGACGCCCGGCAATCCGCACGGCAAGGTGCTGGTGATCGGCGCGGGCAACGGCAACGACGTCGCCGTCGCTCTGGCCAACGGGGCGCAGTACGTGGACGCCGTCGAGATCGACCCGCGGCTGCAGGAGATCGGGGCGAAGCTCCACCCCGCGCGGCCGTACGACAACCCGCGGGTGCACGTCCACATCAACGACGGACGGGCCTTCCTGGAGCGGACGGACACCAAGTACGACCTCATCGTGCTCGCCCTTCCGGACTCCCTGACGCTGGTGTCGGGGGCGAGCAACCTGCGGCTGGAGAGCTATCTCTTCACCAAGCAGGCCTTCGAGTCGGCGCGTGAGCACCTCGCCCCCGGCGGCGCCTTCGCCATGTACAACTACTACCGGCAGAACTGGCTGATCGACCGCTTCGCCGGAAGCCTGGACGAGGTCTTCGGGCACGCGCCGTGCATGACGGAGTACAGCAAGCGCGCCGCGGTGCTCGTGGCCGGGCTGACGCCGGCCGACCAGACGTGCGGGACGGTCTGGAAGGCCAGCGGGGCGGTGCCCCCGCCCGCGGACGACGACCACCCGTTCCCGTACCTCCTGCACCGCACCGTACCGAGCCTCTACCTCGGCGCACTCGGCCTGATCCTGCTGGTCACCGTGATCTCGGTACGGCTGGCCGGCGTCCGGCTCGGCGGGACGCTGCGCTACGCCGACATGTTCCTGATGGGCGCCGCCTTCCTGCTGCTGGAGACGAAGAACGTCATCGGCTTCGCCCTCTACTTCGGCACCACCTGGCTGGTGAACGCGCTGGTCTTCATCGGTGTGCTGCTGGCGGTGCTCGCGGCCGTCGAGGTGCGGCGCCGCATGCGCCGGCTCAACCAGACGGCGCTGCAGATCCTGCTCTTCGTCACGCTCGCCATCGGCTGGCTCGTCCCGGCGCAGGCCGTCCTGTCGCTGCCGTTCGCGGCGCGGCTGGCGGCCGCCATCGCGCTCGCGTTCGCACCGATCTTCTGCGCCAACCTGATCTTCTCCGACCGGCTCGCCCAGTCGCCCGACCCGACCTCCGCCTTCGGCGCCAACCTCCTCGGCGCCCTCACCGGCGGCACGCTGGAGTACCTGGCGCTGCTCACCGGCTACCGCGCGCTGCTGATCCTGGTGGCCGTGCTGTACGCGGGGGCCTGTATCGCGATGCGGCTGTCCGCGGGCGGCGGTACCGGGGGCGGCGGCGCGGACGGCGAGGGACGGGGCCGGCTGGAGGCACCGGCCGCCGACGGAAACCGGCTGGTGCGGGAGGGGCCCGCTGCAGCACCATGACGGGATGCTGAGCGTCCTCCTGCCGTTCCTCGGTGCCTGCACCCTCATCGCCGCGGCCCCCGGGCCGAGCACGGTGCTGATCATCCGGCACTCCCTGCGCGGCCGCCGCGCCGGCTTCGCGACCGTCCTCGGCAACGAGACCGGGGTGTTCGTCTGGGGCGTCTCCGCCGCCTTCGGCCTCACCGCGCTGCTGGCGGCCTCGCAGCTCGCCTACGACGTCGTGCGGTTCGTCGGCGCCGCCGTCCTGGTCTGGTTCGGCGTCCAGGCGCTGCGCTCCGCCCGCCGCGGCCTCTCCCCCGAGCAGGCCGCGGCGGGCGAGGGCGCCCCGGTGACGCCGTGGGCGGCCTACCGCGCAGGGCTCGGCATGAACCTGGCCAACCCCAAGGCGGCGGTCTTCGCGATGTCCTTCCTGCCGCAGTTCGTGCCCTCCGGAGCGCCCCAGCTCCCGGCGATGGTGGGACTCGCGGCCCTGTGGGCGGTGTACGAGGTGGGCTACTACGGGACGTACGTCTGGTTCGTCGACCGTCTCAGGTCGGTGTTCGGCCGTGCCGCCGTGCGCCGCCGGCTGGAGACGGTGTCGGGCACGGTGCTGGTGGCCCTGGGCCTGCGGATGGCGCTGGAGGGCTGAGGCCCGTCGGGCACCCCGCGGCGCCCAGGGCCCGCGCGCCCCGTGCCGGCGGCCGGCCGCCTGCCGCCGCGGGTCAGTTCGACGGCTGGTGGGGCTGGGACTCGCTCGGCCGGACGATGACGAAGCCCTCTCCCTGCAGCATCAGCTGCACGGCCTCGCCCGAGCCGCCGCGCAGCATCGAGCCGAAGCTCTGCGAGCGGTGCAGGGAGGTCTGCAGCTGCGCGCTCCAGCCGACGACGGCGTCGGTGTCGACGTAGACCGGTGCCTGCGGGGTGACCGGGATGACGATCGGGCTGCCCTCGCACATGACGCCGAGCCGTCCGTGCCCGGTGAAGACGCTGTTGAACAGGCCGCCGCCGGCCATGCCGGCGCCCTTCACGACCTTTATCTCGTAGGAGAGGGTCGAGTCGAAGACCAGCACGTTGCGGCCGTTGATGGTGAGGCTGTCGCCCGGGTCGAGGTCGATGACGAAGCAGTTGGCGGCCTCGTGCGCGAACCAGGCCTCGCCCTGGCCGCGCACCGACATCAGCGGCAGCCCCTCACCGGTGAAGGCGCGCTTCAGGAACTTGCCGACGCCCTGCCCCTTCACCTCGAACTGCAGATTGCCGCGGAAGGCGATCATCGAGCCCTGGCGGGCCAGGCACTCGCCGTTCACCGCGTACTTGATCGACTTGGCGTTCTGAAGGGTCATGCCGGGCTCGGTGGCCGGCTGCGCCGTGTTCTCGGTCGCGAAGAGGTCGCTGTGCACCCCGGCATCCTGGCCCGGAGGGATCGCCTCCGACAAGCTCTTCCGGCGCGAGTGGCAGACTGTCGAAGTGACCACCGATCCTCGCGATGCCGCACCCCAGTTCGTCCTGCCCCTGGTCGTCCGCATCGAGCGGGCCGCCCCGCCGGAGCGCACCGACGCGCTGGAGACGGCCGCCCGCGCCGTGCTCCTGCTGCGCTCCGACGAGCGCGCCACGGCCGACGACGGGGAGTGGGCCGGGGCGGTACGCGGCTGGGAGGACGCCCGGATCCGCAAGGTCGTACGGCGGGCGCGCGGTGCCGAGTGGCGCCGGGCCGAGACACTGCCGGGCATCACGGTCACCGGCAAGTCCGCCGAGGTCCGGGTCTTCCCGCCGGTGCCGCTGGACGGCTGGCCCAAGGACCTGGCGCGGCTGCAGGTGTCCGGTACGGAGCTGGAGGACGCGGAGCAGCCCGCCGGTCCGGACGCCGGGACGCCGGTGCTCTGGCTCAACCCCGAGGTGCGGATGTCGGCCGGCAAGGCCATGGCGCAGGCGGGGCACGGCGCCCAGCTCGCCTGGCTCGCGCTGCCCGCGGCCGAGCGGGCGCACTGGCGCGACGCCGGCTTCCCGCTGGCCGTGCGCACGGCCCCGGCGGCGGGCTGGGGCGCGCTCACCGCCTCCGGGCTGCCCGTGGTACGGGACGCCGGGTTCACCGAGATCGCCCCGGGGTCGTGCACCGTCGTCGCGGACCACCCGGCGCTGCGCCGCTGAGGCGCCAAGCTCAAATCAAGCTCTGAACCCGCTCCCTCGGGGTTCACCCGCCTCCTTCGGGGCCAGAACCCCGGAAGGAGGAAGGGGGGCGCATGGAGCACTCGTATCTGGGCACGGGCATCGGCTGGCGGCCGGAGATCGCGGCGGCGGTCGAGGCGCTCGCGGAGACCGGCCGCGTCGACTGGGTCGAGGCGGTCGCCGAGAACGTCTGCCCCGGCCATCTCCCCGACTCCCTGCTGCGGCTGCGCGAACGCGGCGTCACGGTCGTCCCGCACGGTGTCTCGCTCGGCCTCGGGGGCGCCGAGCGGCCCGACGCGGAGCGGCTGGCCGCGCTCGCGCAGCGCGCGCAGGCGCTGGGGGCCCCGCTGGTCACCGAGCACATCGCCTTCGTCCGCGGCGGCGGCGAGCTGACGGGTTCGGCACGGCTGGAGGCGGGGCACCTGCTGCCCGTGCCGCGGACCCGCGACGCGCTGGACGTCCTGTGCGAGAACGTGCGCATCGCCCAGGACGCGCTGCCGGTGCCGCTCGCGCTGGAGAACATCGCCGCGCTCGTCGCCTGGCCGGACGAGGAGATGAGCGAGGGGGCGTTCCTCGCGGAACTCGTCGAACGGACCGGTGTACGCCTGCTGATCGACGTGGCGAACCTGCACACGAACCACGTCAATCGCGGCGAGGACCCCCTCTCGGCACTCGACGCCCTCCCGGTGGAGGCGATCGCCTACGTCCATGTCGCGGGCGGCGTCGAGAAGGACGGCGTATGGCACGACAGCCACGCCCACCCCGTCCCCGGTGCCGTCCTGGACGTGCTGGCCGCGCTGTACGAGCGGGCCCGACCGCCCGGCGTGCTGCTGGAGCGCGACGACGACTTCCCCGCGGGCGACGAGCTCGCCCGCGAACTGGCCGCGATACGCGGCGTGGTGGACGCGGGCGCACGGGAGCCCTCGTCCGTGCCGCCCTCCGTGGCTTCCGCGCCCCCCGTACCCGCCCGGGTCGCCGCCGCGGCCGGTGCGGCCCGCCAGCGCCTCGCGCTGCGTCAGACCGCGCTGCTGTCCGCCCTGGTGGCCGGCACGCCCGTACCGGAGGGCTTCGACCGGGCCCGGATCGGTGTGCAGAGCCGCGCCCTGGCCGCCAAGCGCGCCGGGATCGTCGCCAAGGTGGCGCCGGAGCTGCCGGACATCCTGGGGGCCGCGTACCGGCCGGTGTTCCTGCGCTACGCCGCGGAGCGACCGCTCGAGCGGGGCTACCGCCGCGACGCCCTGGACTTCGCCGCGTACGTCCTCGACGGCCGGGGCGGTCCGGCCGACCCGGCGACCGCGCGCCGGCTGGCCGCGTGGTGGCGGCAACGCTCGGGGCCGGCGCCGCTTCCGGCCTGGCGGACCCGGCTGCGCGGGCGGGCTTTCCCGTCTCCGCGACAGCCCTCACACGTATTCATACGTATGCGGGACACGCTCCGTTCAAAGCTGCCATAATCTTTTCCAAGAGGCCTCCGACCTGCGGCGGGAATGCCGGCGGAGCCCGTCGGACGCGAAAAGGCAACAAGCTATCAAGGACTGCGCCGCGATTCTCTGAATTCGCGAATACGTGACAGTTTCTCGCGCTGGACGGTTCAAACGCACTAACGTGCGGTCCCATGCGATCCACCCGTTACGCCACCGGACTCAGCCTCGTGGTCGGGGCTCTCGTGGTCACCCTCGCCGCACTGGCCTACCCCGTCATGTCCGGGATGAACAGCCCGGCCGTGACCGCGGCCGGCGCCCAGACCGTGTCGACGCAGTACGGTCCGCTCACCGCGCTGGACCGCACCTTCGTCACCAAGGTGCGCCTGGCGGGCCTGTGGGAGTTCCCCGCCGGGCAGATGGCCCTGCAGAAGGGGACGACACCCGCGATGAAGCGCGCGGGGCAGCACCTGATCGACGGCCACACGCAACTGGACGCCACGTGCCGCACCATCGCGCCCCAATTGGGCATCACCCTGCCCAATCAGCCCACAGCGCAGCAAATGGGCTTTCTGGCCACCTTCTCCGCCGCGAGCGGCCAGGATTTTGACCAGAAATTCGCCAATATCGTGAGGCTCGCCCACGGCCAGGTGTTCTCGGTCATCGCCCAGGTGCGCGCCACCACCCGCAATTCGCTGGTGAGGGAACTGGCAGACCAGGCGAACGCGACGGTGCTCGACCACATCACCGTTCTGGAGAAGACCGGAATGGTGAACTTCGACCAGATCGCCGTGGACACGACCGCCAGCCCCACCAACCCCGGTGCGGCGGTGCCGGTCTCCCCCGCCCCCGGTGAACCGACCTTCATCGTCACCCCGTCCCCGACGTACTCACTTCCCCCAGCGGCTTCGTCCCCCCAGCCGTCGCAGTAGAAATGAGCGATCCCATGCCCACACGACAACACATGAACCACCGGCGCAGGTTGAGCACCAAGCAACTCGTGCTGATAGCCGTGCTGGCACTGCTCGGCTCCGGCGGCACCTTCGCCCTGGTCACCGGATCGGCCTCGGCCCACTGGCGGTCCAACTCGGGCCACTCGAACGGCTGGCAGAGCCCGAGCCCGGGGAACAGCACCAAGGCCGACAACGGGAACCAGAACAACGGTGGCCAGAACGGCTCCGCGTCGCCTTCGGCGTCGGCCTCCGCCTCGGCGTCGGCGTCCGCGCCCGCCGGCGGCGGCGGGCAGACCAACGGCCCCTCCCCCGAGGACTTCGCCGACATCCGCTCCGTCCAGCCGAACGTCCAGCGGGCGGCGAACCAGCGGGGCGCCTCGCGCGGCACCTTCACGGCGCGCTGCGGCCGCAACGAGAACAAGCACCACAACCCCGACAACTTCATCGTGGCCCCCGGCGTCGCCAACGGCGCGCACCACGTCCACGACTACGTCGGCAACCTGAGCACCGACGGCTTCTCGACCAACGAGTCCCTGGCCGCGGCCGGCACCACCTGCGCCCGTGGCGACAAGTCGACGTACTTCTGGCCCGTGCTGCGCAGCCGCTCCGCCAACGACGCGCCGGACGCCGACGGCAACACCGGCACGATCCTGCAGGCGACCTCGGTGCAGCTGCTCTTCAAGGGCAGCCCGACGTCCAAGGTGGTGGCGATGCCGTCCACCCTGCGGATCATCATGGGTGACGCCAAGTCCTTCACCAACGGCGTCGCCAACGCCAAGGCGTCGTGGAGCTGCACCGGCTTCGAGAACCGCCAACTCACCGACAAGTACCCGCTGTGCCCGCAGGGCAGCCGGGTGGTCCGCACGCTGAACTTCCCCAGCTGCTGGGACGGGACCAACGCCGACAGCGCGAACCACCGCACGCACATCGTCTTCCCCGACGGCGCGGGTCAGTGCCAGGCCGGCTTCAAGGCCGTGCCCCAACTGAAGATGCGGCTCACCTACAAGGTCCCGCAGGGTCCGAACTTCGCGCTCGACAGCTTCCCCGAGCAGCTGCACAAGCCGGTCACGGACCACGCGGACTTCGCCAACTTCATGCCGACGCGCCTGATGAACCAGGTCGTCAGCTGCATCAACGGTGGCCGCAACTGCGGCTGACGCGGAATCCCGCGCGCAGGCCCCCGCACCGCTCCGCCCGCCGGATCCCCCGAATCCCGGGCGGACCCCCGCGGGGGTCGGCTACAACTCCCCCATGTGGATGCTCTTCCTCCTCGTGGCCTGGGCCGCGGCGATCGCCTCCTGCACCCGTCTGTGCAGGGCGGCGGTCGCCGCGGCCCATCTGCCCGCCGGGGCCGCCGCGCCCGCCCCGGACCGCGCGCTCGGCCTCTACGAGATGGCCTTCCTGTCCGGCGGTCCGCGCCGGGTCACCGAGCTGGCGCTGGTCGCGATGGGGCGTGAACGCCGTCTGCTGCTCGCCGGAACGGGCTGGGCGACGGTGGTGGACCCGGACGGCCGGGACCCCGTGGAACGCTCCCTGATCGCCGCCACCGGCCCCGGAGGTCAGGCTCCCGTCCCCGTCGTACGCGCGGCGCACGCGGTCTCCGACGGGGTGCGCGAACTCGCCGAGCGCCTCACGGCCACGGGACTCGCGGTGCCTCCGGCGGCCCGGGAGTCGATCTCCACCGGCATACGCGAGGTGCGCGCGGCCGCTGTGCTCATCCTGGTGGCGTCGGCCGCCGCGACGGCCCTCGGACCCGCCGGGCGGCCCCTGCTGCCGTGGTTCGCGCTCCCCCTGCTGGTCACCCTGGGCTGCCTGGTCATCGCGCGCTTCGAGATCCACTCGTACACCCGCTGGGCCGCGCCCGCGGGCCGGGAGCTGCTGCGCGCCGTCGACGTGCCCCGCAGGCCGGCCCCCGACGACCGGCAGCAGCTCCTCACCGCCCTGGCCGTCCGGGGCCCCTCCGCCCTCCCCGATCCCGCTCTGCGCGCCGCCTTGGGCTGACGCTCCGCGCGGGCGGGCCTCAGGCCAGGCCGGCCACCAGCTCCGCCACCGACCTGCGGCGGCCGGTGTAGAAGGGGACCTCCTCGCGCACGTGCATCCGGGCCTCGGAGCCGCGCAGGTGGCGCATCAGGTCCACGATGCGGTGCAGCTCGTCGGACTCGAAGGCGAGGATCCACTCGTAGTCGCCGAGCGAGAACGACGCCACCGTGTTCGCCCGCACGTCCGGGTAGCCGCGCGCCATCTTGCCGTGGTCGGCGAGCATGCGGCGGCGGTCCTCGTCGGGCAGGAGGTACCAGTCGTAGGAGCGGACGAAGGGGTAGACGGAGACGTAGTCGCGGGCCGTCTCGTCGGCGAGGAAGGCGGGAATGTGGCTCTTGTTGAACTCGGCCGGGCGGTGCAGGGCCATGTTCGACCAGACGGGCTCCATCTGGCGCCCCAGCAGGGTGCGGCGGAAGCGGTTGTACGCGTCCTGGAGGGCGTCGGCGGTCTCGGCGTGCCACCAGATCATCAGGTCGGCGTCGGCCCGCAGCGCGGACAGGTCGTAGGTGCCCCGGACCGTGACGTCCTTCGCGGCGAGCTGCTCGAAGAGCTCCTCCACCTCCTCCGCGTAGCGGGTGCGGTCGTCGGGGAGGACGTCGCGCAGCCGGAACACCGACCAGAGGGTGTAGCGGATGACCTCGTTGAGGTCCTTGGCCTTCTTGCCGGCGTTGGGGGCCTTGGCGGGGGCGGCGGAAGCAGTGGAGTCGGTCATGGGGCTATTGTCCCGCGTCCGGTTCCCCGTCCTGCCGCAGGGTGCCCAGGACCTGCGCGGCCGCGCCGCGCGCGCTCGCGACGCACGCCGGGATGCCGACGCCCTCGTAGACGGCCCCGCACACCTCGAGCCCGGGCAGCTTCGCGACGTGCTCGCGCAGTCGCGCGACCCGGGCCAGGTGGCCGACGGGGTACTGCGGCAGACCGCCGTCCCAGCGGGTGACCCGGGCCGCGACGGGGGCCGCGGTGAGCCCGACGGCCTCACCGAGGTCCTCGCGGGAGAGCCGGACGAGGTCGGTGTCGTCCCACGCGAGGTCGGCCTCCTGGCCGTACCGGCCCACCGAGGTGCGCAGGACGAAGACGTCCGGGTCGGCGGCGCCGCTCCAGTGCCACTTCTGCCCGGAGAACGTGGACGCCTTGATCGTGCGCCCGTCCACCGGGGGGACGAGGAAACCGCTGCCCGGCAGCGCATGGGCGATCTCGCGGCGCCGGAAGGCCATCGTCACCAGGGCGACGCTCGCGTACTCGACCGCCGACAGCTCCGCGGCCGCCCCCGGCGACTCGGCGGAGAGCAGCTTGGCGGCCGCCTGCGCGGGCACGGCGAGCACGACCGCGTCCGCGGCGAGTGTCTCGCGGGCGCCGTCGTGGTCGAAGGCGATCTCCCAGCCGTCGGCGGTGCGGCGCAGTCCCCGTACGGGGGCGTCGGTCTCGATACGGGCCCCGGCGGCACGGCAGGCCGCGGCGACGGCGACGGGAAGCCGCCCCACGCCGCCGCGGATGCCGGCGAAGACCGGGCCGTCCCGGTGCGCGGCGGCGGCCCGGCGCTGCGTCTCCCGGACGGCCTCGATGAGGGAGCGGCCGGCGCGCGCGCCCTCGTACAGCTGGGGGATGGCGGCACGCAGCGAGATCTCGTACGCGTTGCCCGCGTAGACCCCGCCGAGCAGCGGGTCGACGAGCCGGTCGACGACCTCGTGGCCGAGCCGTGCGGCGACGAAGGTGCCCACCGCCACGTCCTCGCCGACCTTGGTGCGCGGCAGCACGTGGTCCAGGGGCAGCCGCGCCAGGCCCGCCGCGGACAGCACACCGGAGGCGGCGAGCGAACCGATGTCGCCCGGGACGCCCATGACCCCGCCCTTGGGCATGGGGCGCAGCCGGCCGCGCGTCCACAGCCCCGCCGTCGTCGTGGCGGGCGGCTCCAGGTCGTCGGCGAGTCCGACCGCGCGGGCCAGCTCCACCGCCTCGGGGCGGCGCGCCAGCATCGACTCGGCGCCCAGGTCGACGGGGACGCCCGCGATCTCGTCCGCGTACAGCTTCCCGCCCAGGCGGCCGGAGGACTCCAGCACGGTCACCCGCGCCGCTCCGCCCTCCAGCAGGAAATGCGCCGCGGCGAGTCCGGAGACCCCGCCGCCCACGACCACCACATGTCCGGCCCGGGGCTGCGTATTGCTCATGGCTCCACTGTCTCAGACGCCGGAACGAGCCCTAACCGTGACCTCTTCGGGATCACGGATCCGAAACCCGCCTCGCACCCCTCGCGTCGAACCGGCAACAGCCGCGACGGACCCCGGGGGGATGCCCTATGAGCACGTCAACCACCGCCACTCGCCGACCACTTGCCGCCGCGTTCGGCGCCGTGACACTGACCGCCGTGCTCGCGCTCGCCGGGTGCGGCGGCAGCGGCGACAGTGCGGAGAGCAGCGCGGGCGGCAAGGCCGCGGCCGCCGGCCACGAGGCGGCCGGCCGGGCCGCCGACCAGGCCGCGCCCACCGCGGCAAGAAACGACGGCAAGTCCGGCGGCGCCAAGGACACCGGCGCGGGGAGGACCCCGACCCTGGCGCAGTCGTACATCGTGCGCACGGCGATGCTCACGGTCGAGGCCGGGAACGTCTCCGGCGCCGTGGCCAAGGCCCGCACCCTGGTGGAGGGCACCGGCGGCTACGTCGGCAACGAGAGCACCAGCCTGGACGAGGACGGCCGCGAGTACTCCACCATCACGCTCCGGGTGCCGCCGGAGGGCTACGACCGCGTGCTGGAGGACCTCGCGCAGCTGGGCAAGCTGCTGAACCGCAAGGTGGACGCCCAGGACGTCACCGGAGAGGTCGTGGACGTCGAGAGCCGCCTCAAGACGCAGCGGGCCAGCGTGGCGCGGGTGCGGGAGCTGATGGACCGGGCGACCAAACTGAGTGACATCGTCTCGCTGGAGAGCGAACTCAGCACCCGCCAGGCCGATCTGGAGGCGCTCGAGGCCCAGCAGGCCTCGCTGAAGGCGCGGACCGGAATGGCCACGATCACGCTGGAGGTGCGGGAGCCGGCCGCGAAGGAGGCGGTGGAGCGGGACGACAAGGGCTTCTGGGCCACGGTGGGCGGCGCCTTCGGGAGCGGCTGGCACGCCTTCTACGTGACCCTGAGGGCGATCCTCGTCGCGCTCGCGGCGGTGGCCCCGTTCGCGGCGCTGGCCCTCCTCGGCTACCTGGGCTTCCGGCTGCTGCGCCGGGTACTGCCCGCACGGCGTCCCGTCACCGGGCCCCCGGCGCCGGTGACCGTGCCCGCGCCGATCGGAGCCGGGGACGACGAGGCCAAGCCGCGGGAGTAGCGGCGCGCACGACGGCCCCGCGCCGCGCGGCGCGGGGCCGTCGGCGTCAGCGGGCCGTCTGCGTGTGGACGAAGTCCACCAGGCGGGTCAGGGCGTCGGGGTCTGTGCTGGGGAGGACGCCGTGGCCGAGGTTGAAGATGTGCCCGGGGGCGGCCTGCGCCGAGTAGAGGACCTCGCGGGCCTTCTTCTCGACCGCCTCGCGCGGCGCGAAGAGCACCGCGGGGTCCAGGTTGCCCTGGAGCGCCTTGCCGGGGCCGACCCGGCGGGCCGCCTCCTCCAGCGGGACGCGCCAGTCGACGCCGACCACGTCCGCGCCGGCCTCGCCCATCAGACCGAGCAGCTCGCCGGTGCCGACACCGAAGTGGATGCGGGGCACGCCGTAGTCCGCGACGGCCTCGAAGACCTTGACGGAGGCGGGCATGACGTAGCGCCGGTAGTCCTCGGGGGCGAGCGCGCCGACCCAGGAGTCGAAGAGCTGCACCGCGCTGGCGCCGGCCTCGATCTGCACCTTCAGGAACGCCGAGGTGATGTCGGCGAGCCGGTCCAGCAGCTCCGCCCACAGCTCGGGGTCGCCGTACATGAGCGCCTTGGTGCGCTCGTGGTTGCGCGACGGGCCGCCCTCGACGAGGTAGCTGGCGAGCGTGAAGGGCGCGCCGGCGAACCCGATCAGCGGCGTCGTCCCGAGTTCACCCGTGAGCATGCCGATCGCCTCGGTGACGTACTTGACGTCGTCCGGTTCGAGCGGCCGCAGGCGCTGCAGGTCCTCCCGGGTGCGGATGGGCTGCTCGACGACCGGGCCGACGCCCGGCTTGATGTCGAGGTCGAGCCCGATGGCCTTGAGCGGCACCACGATGTCGCTGAAGTAGATCGCCGCGTCGACCTTGTGCCGTCGCACGGGCTGGAGGGTGATCTCGGTGACGAGGTCGGGCCGCATGCACGACTCGAGCATGGGGATCCCCTCGCGCACCTTGAGGTACTCGGGGAGGGAGCGCCCGGCCTGGCGCATGAACCACACGGGGGTGTGCGGCACGGGCCGGCGCCGGCACGCCAGGATGAAGGGGGAAGCAGCGGTCTGCTGGTGCGCACTCACCCCCGAATCTTCGCATGCGCCAAGTGGGCGACCCGCCCGACCGGGTGTCCTCCCTCACTGCGGGCCCCCTTCGGCCTACGCTTCCGGGCATGGCAGCGGCTCATGGGCACCTCTCGGACGGGAACGACGCACCCCTTCCGTTCCAGCACGCGGTCGACGCACTGCTGCGCGCCCGGGCACGGCACGAGGTGGAGCTCGATCCGGTGCCGCCGCCCAAGCGCCTGGCGCCGCACGCCTACGCCCTGGAGGCGGCGGTCGTCGTCGACGACGAGGAGCTCGGGGACGGGCGCCTGGTGCTGCTCTACGACCCCGACGGGCAGGAGGGCTGGAACGGCACGTTCCGGCTGGTCACCCTGGTCCGGGCGGAGCTGGAGCCGGAGATCGCGGCGGATCCGCTGCTGCCCGAGGTCAGCTGGTCGTGGCTGACCGGCGCCCTGGAAGGGCGCGGCGCGGCGTTCACGGCGGCGGGCGGCACGGTCTCGCGCAGTTCCTCGCACCACTTCGGCGCCCTGGCCGAGCGCGAGGACTCCACCCGCATCGAGATCCGCGCCTCGTGGACGCCGATCGCGCCGAGCGGCGGCGTGCCGGACATGGCCGCCCACCTGGCGGCCTGGTGCGACCTGGTGTGCACCTGTGCCGGGCTGCCGCCCGCCCCCGCCGAGCCCTGCCCGCCGGCGGGCGGCGGCCCCTCGGTGGTGCCGCTGCCGAAGCGGCGCGGTCCGCAGCAGACGCGCTGAGCGCGCGGCGCCGCCGCGCCCCACGGGCCCATCGGCCGCACCACCGGGCTGACCACACGCTTTACCGCCGTCAACGACGTCTGACACGCCGTGACCGCGATCTTCACACCTTCGATCGACACTGGTCGACAGCGCGTCCGAATTGCCGGAATTGTTACTAAACAAGTCGTGATCATTCTCTAAAGCCGGGCGAAGTTGCTGCCGAAGGAACCTGTGACCCTTCCCGCCAATGTCCCAGGAGGCCCGGTGTCGGTTCTTCTCGAGCACCCCACAAGCCTGGTCGCCTACCGCCCCAACAAGCCGACGGCGATGGTGGTGGTCGCAGATCCCCGTGTACGTTCCACCGTCACCCGCCACTTGTGGGCGCTCGGAGTACGCGACGTGATCGAGGCGTCCTCCATCGCCGAGGCCAGGCCCCGGGTGGGCACCCCCCGAGACATCTGCGTCGCCGACGTACACCTCCCCGACGGTTCCGGGCTGACCCTGCTCGCCGAGACCCGCGCGGCGGGCTGGCCCAACGGCCTGGCCCTGTCCGCCGCCGATGACATCGGTGCCGTGCGCAACGCCCTCGCGGGCGGCGTGAAGGGCTACGTCGTCACCGGCACCCGCACCAACCTCGGCATCCCCGGCCGCCCCGGAGCGGCGCCCATCGGCCCCGCGGGCCAGCGACTGCAGCGCCGCCCCCCGGGCGCCCCCGGCCACGGCGGCGGCTACCGGGAGCTGTCGGGCCGCGAGGTGGAGGTGCTCCGGCTGGTCGCGGAGGGCCAGTCGAACAAGGCGATCGGGGTCTCCATGGGGCTGTCCGCGCTCACCGTGAAGAGCCACCTGGCACGCATCGCCCGCAAGCTGGGCACCGGTGACCGCGCGGGCATGGTCGCGGTCGCGCTCCGTACCGGCATCATCCACTGATCGAAGTCATATCCCGGAAGCGCCCGCCGACGGAACGTTCCGTCGGCGGGCCGCTGCTGTACACAGATACTCTTGACTGGTGACCGACGCCCGAGAGACCGCAACAGAAGCACCCCCGGCGCCGGTCCCGCTGCTGGACCCGCGCGAGGGAATCCCGCCGGTGACCGCCAGCCCGGAGGCCTTCGCCGACGTGGTCGCGGCTTTCGCCGCGGGCTCCGGACCTGTCGCCGTCGACGCCGAGCGCGCATCCGGCTACCGCTACGGCCAGCGGGCCTATCTGGTCCAGCTACGCCGTGCCGGGGCAGGGACCGCGCTGATCGACCCCGTCGCCTGTCCGGACCTGTCGCCGCTGAGCGCCGCGCTCGACGGCACGGAATGGGTGCTGCACGCCGCCACGCAGGACCTGCCGTGCCTCGACGAGGCGGGCATGCGACCGGCCCGGCTGTTCGACACCGAGCTCGCCGGCCGCCTGGCGGGCTTCGCCCGGGTCGGACTGGGCGCGATGGTGGAGAACGTCCTCGGGTACGCCCTGGAGAAGGGGCACTCCGCCGTCGACTGGTCCACCCGGCCGCTCCCCGAGCCGTGGCTGCGGTACGCCGCGCTCGACGTCGAGCTGCTGGTCGACCTGCGCGACGCGCTGGAGGAGGAACTGCACGCCCAGGGCAAGCTGGAGTGGGCGATGCAGGAGTTCTCGGCCATCGCCGCGGCCCCGCCGCCCCCGCCCCGCGTCGACCCCTGGCGCCGGACGTCCGGCATGCACAAGGTGCGGCGCCGCCGCCAGATGGCCGTCGTGCGCGAGCTGTGGAACCTCCGGGACCGCATCGCCCGTGAACGGGACGTCTCCCCCGGCCGCGTCCTCACCGACGCCGCGATCATCACCGCGGCGCTGGAGGCCACCCCGAACGCGCACGCGCTGGCCGCGCTGCCGGGGTTCGGGCACCGGATGGGGCGGCGCCAACTGGAGCAGTGGCAGGCCGCGATCGACCACGCGCGCAGCATCCCCGAGCGGGAACTCCCGCAGCCCGGCCCCGCGTACACCGGCCCCCCGCCGCCGCGCGCCTGGGCGGACAAGGACCCGGCCGCCGCGGCCCGGCTCTCGGCCGCGCGGGCCGCGGTCTCCGCGCTGGCGGAGCAGCTGAACCTGCCCCAGGAGAACCTGATCACCCCGGACACCGTGCGCCGCCTGTGCTGGGCGCCGCCGCGGGACCGCGGGCCCGAGTCCGTCGCGGGATTCCTCACGGAGGCCGGGGCGCGGCCGTGGCAGGTGGAGCTCACGGCGCCGATCCTGGCGGCGGCGGTTTCGGCCCAGCCGTAGCGGGGTGCGCTTTGCTGGTGCCCGGGGTGCCCCTTGCGGCCGGTGGTTGTGTGCGGGTTCGTCGCGCCTGCGGCGGGCGGTTTCCCCGCCCGCCCTCCCGAGCACCCGGCGCGATCAGGCACCGCCTCGCGCGTGTGTGGGTGGGCCGGGTGCGGGGCCTCCGGGGCTGGGCATTCTGGACGCATATTTACGTGCATGGCGGGCACCTGCTCTTGTCGTCCCGGGTGCCGCAC
>NZ_JBEZXR010000016.1:0-126632 GCF_040638135.1 Streptomyces sp. NPDC026673
GACCTGCGGCTGGACGTCTTCGCCTTCGGGATCACCACCGACTTCCGCACCAGGCTCTTCCCCGGCTCCCGGCGGCTGGTCGATTCCGGCGGGCCGCGGAGAGGTCAGACCTCCGGGCTCAGCACGGACGGATCAGCAGAGGCAGGGGTCCGTACCAAAGCCCAGGCCGATCACGTCCCTGTCCCGCAGGGCACCGGAGTAGGCCTGCACCTCGTCGACATCGCCGTGGAGGTACTCGCCCCAGCTGTCACCGGCCTTGGCCCGGCCGATCTGGAGGGCACCGCTGCTGTGCCAGCCGTTGGGGAGGCTCGCGGTCGCCTTGGCGTTCGTGTACCCGTCGAGGTACAGCTTGATCGTGTCGGTCCCGTCGTCGTAGATCACGGCGAGTCGATGACCCTGGCCCTCGCCGCCGTCCGCGCCCGTGATCTGGGACACCACCTTCTCGGGGGCTCCGGCCTCGTCCCTCTCCGGCATCACCAGTTGCCAGGCGTACGTGGACGGCTCGTAGCGCACCTTGAACGCGTCGGTGTGCTCGCCGGCCTGCGAGAGCACGGTCATCGGGTGGGCCGGCTCGGAGTCCGCGAGGCGGACGACGATGCCGACGGTGAAACTGTCCCCGGTGTCCACGACCGGCCCTTCCGCGGCCGCGTACCCGGTCTCGCCGTCCAGGTGCAGGTGCCCGTCACCCACGAGTGGCGGCGTCACCGGGATGCAGTCGGGATCGAAACCACAGGTGTCCTCGGGGGCCCGGTAGATCGAAGCCCCCGTGCCGAGCCGCAGCGGCGCGCCGCCCGACTGCTCAGGGCTCGCGCCGTCCGCCGCGTCCTCCAGCGACCAGTGGCCGAGCAGCTTCGGCTGACGCCCTGCCAGTTCGGTCACCTCGTCCGGTACCACCACCCGGTCGTGGACCTGTACGTCACCGATGTCACCGTGCCACCGGTCACGGTAGCCGGTGGCCCCGCGGGCCCGTCCGATCTGGAACGCGCCGGCCGTCGCGGCGGGGGCCGCCTCTGCCGCGGTGCCGGCCTCATGGCCGTTGACGTACAACTGCGCGCGGCCCGTCTCCGCGTCGTACAGCCCCAGCAGATGGGCCCACTCGCCGGTCTCCGGCGCGCCGCCTGACACCCGCGCGTCCGCGATCGCGAACGACCAGACGGGGCCGGAGTCCTGGCTGCGCAGCCCGAGGGTGAAGCCGGGCTTCCCGTCCGCGTCCTGGCTGGCGACGGTCATGTTCCGGCCGGTTTCGGCAGGCCGCACCCAGGCGCTGACGGCGAAGGTCTTGCTGATGTCGGTGGCCGGGACGTCCGGGGTGAGGAAGCCGTGTCCGCTGCCGTCAAGGCTGACGGTGGCGGTGGCTCCGGTGCCCGCGGGCGCCGGACCGCCGAAGGTCACGCCGGTACCGGCACGTGCGGCGGTGCCCGTCTCTGCGGAGGCCGAGCGGGAGCCTGCCGGGTCGTCCAGCTTCCAGCGGGCTACAGCAGCGCGCCCGGACTTCACGTTGAAGTAGTACAACGACTGCGCGCTGCTCCGGCCCGACCTGTCGATCGCTCGGACCGTCAGCCAATTGGGCCCTGAAGTGAGCGGCAGATAGGGAATGGTCACGGCTGCGCCCGGCCGCTCCGCGGAGACGGTCCCGTAGGGGCCTCCCAGGAAGCCGTACGTGTAGGACACGACGTCGTCGGAGGGCGAGTCCATGGTGAAGTGGCCGTAGACGCCCACCCCGTCCACCCAGAAGACCTGCTCGGGGTTGGGATATTCGGGAGAGCTGATCACCGCCTTCTCGGGATTCGCGTCGTCGTAAACGAACGAACAGACCGCGCCGTCGCCCTCATCGCTCCATGCGGAGGTCGCCTTGCCGTCGTTCGCGCGGACGTGCCAGGAGACGACCGTGTTCGCCGGGATGTCGTTCGGCATCGTCCAGTAGTAACGCGACCCCGAAGACAAGGTGATGGTGGTGAAGGTACGGCGCTGCTCCGCTCCTGCCGCGTCCGTCCACCACGCTTCGAACTCGCCGTTGAGCGGGCCGGCTTGGGGAGGCTGGTTGTCCTCGTCGGCGTCGTACAACACGGCACTGAGCCTGGGCGGCTGGGAGACGTACGGCGTGTCGTCGCCGGTCGCACAGGCCTCGCTCTGTGACTGCAGGTCCTGAACCAGCGGCTGCTTGGGCGGCCGGTTGTCCACCGCATGCGCCGTGCCGGCGGTCGTGGCCAGCAGCGCCGCCGCGCAACTCCCCACCACCACCATCCGTCTGCGCCTGCCCGACCTTCCGGACATGATCAAGTGACCCTCCCCTGTGAGTACTTGCAGCTCGTGGATCACACGAGCCGCACGAAGCTAACAGAGGTCACCGACACCGCCGAAAAGGGTTTTCGCGTCAGCGGCCGCTCACACCGGCATCGGCATAGCGCTCGGCGCGGTGCGGGCGATCTCGTACAGCCGGTCCAGCCGCTCGCGGGTGAGGGCGTCCGCCGGGGAGTAGGTGACCAGCCGGGGGCCGTGGCGGGGGCCGAGCCACAGATGCGTGAAGTGGAAGGTCAGCAGCCCGACCCTGGGGTTGAGGAAGCGCTTGGTGCGGTTCTCCGGTTCCTGCACCTCATGGCGCTCCCACAGCTCCCGGAACTCCGGTGAGGCCTGTTCGAGCCGCTTGACCAGGGACTTCCACGGCGGCTCAGCGAGGTGTTCGGCCATCGCCGCCCGGTACTTGGCGACCATCTGCCGGCTGGTCTCCTGCCAGTCGGGCAGACCCTCGCGCCAGGCGGGGTCGGTGAAGACCAGCCACATGATGTTGCGGTCCTCGAAGGGGAGCCTGTCGAGGTCGTCGACCAGCCGCGCGTAGGTGCGGTTGTGGGCGATGACATCGGTGCGGCTGTTGAGCACGGCCGCGGGCAGCGGCTCCAGCTTCGCCAGCATCTCGCGGATCTGGTCGGACATCCCCGGGCACTGGGCACGCGGATTGGGGTCCGGCACCCCGGCGAGGAGGAAGAGGTGGGTGCGCTCGTTCGGGTCCAGCATCAGGGCCCGGGAGATGGAGTCCGCCACCTGGGCGGAGATCTGGATCTCACGGGCCTGCTCCAGCCACGTGTACCAGGTCACCCCCACCGCGGCCAGCTGCGCCACCTCCTCGCGGCGCAGCCCCGGGGTGCGGCGTCGGCGGCCGGGCGGGAGTCCGACCTGCTCGGGGGAGATCCGTTCACGACGGCTGCGAAGGAAGGAGGCGAGCTCGCTCCGCGCCGCGGCGCTGGGAGACGTCATATGTCCAGAGTGCCTGAGAGCCCAGCCCATTGCCAGGTGGTGCCGATACCTGGATAAACGCTCTCTGGTACCCCCTTGGGAACGGGGACATCGTGGCATACGTGACCGATCGCATCCAAGCCACCGTCTCCGCACACCTCCGCTCCCGGACACGCGTCCGGCCGCCCGTCATCCGGGTCGGCACCCACGACCGGGCGCCGGCCCCGGGCCCGCCGCCCTCGGCCGCCGAAGCGCCGCCCGGCGCCGCCGCACCGTCGCTCAGTGCGCTGGGCCTGTTCACCGTGCTGCTCGGCGCCTCGCTGCCGCTGATCGACTTCTTCATCGTCAACGTCGCCCTGCCCGCCATCGAGACCGATCTGCACGCGGGGGCCGCCCTGCTGGAGCTGGTCGTGGCCGGATACGGCGTGGCGTACGCCGTGCTGCTGGTGCTCGGCGGCCGGCTGGGCGACTCCTTCGGCCGCCGCAGGCTCTTCCTCGCCGGCATGGCGGCGTTCGGCCTGACCTCGCTCGCCTGCGGCCTGGCGCCCGACGCCTGGGTGCTGGTGGGGGCCCGCATCGCGCAGGGCGCGTCGGCCGCGCTGATGCTGCCGCAGGTGCTGGCCACCATCCACTCCGCCACCTCGGGGCACCGCCGCGCCAAGGCGCTCAGCCTGTACGGGGCGACCGCGGGCCTGTCCATGGTCGCGGGCCAGGTCCTCGGCGGCATCCTGGTCGCCGCGGACATCGCCGGCACGGGCTGGCGCGCGGTGTTCCTGGTGAACGTGCCGGTCGCGGCGGCGGGCCTGCTGCTCGCGCTGCGCTCGGTGCCGGAGACCCGTTCGGACCGTCCCGCGCCGGTCGACCGGCCGGGCACCCTGCTGCTGGCGGTGTCGCTGGTGACCCTGCTGGCGCCGCTGACCGAGGGCCGGGCGGCCGGCTGGCCGGCCTGGACCTGGGCGTCGCTGGCCGTCTTCCCGTTCGCGGCGCTGGCGTTCTTCCTGGTCGAGCGGCGGGCCGACCGGGCCGGACGGGTCCCGCTCGTGCCGCCGAGCCTGTTCGCGCTGACCGGGATGCGGCGCGCGCTGCCCCTGCTGGTGCCGTTCTGCATCGGCTTCGGCGGCTTCATGTTCGTCATCGCGGTCGCGCTGCAGCAGGGCCTGCGCTACGGGCCGGTGGAGGCGGGCGCCACCCTCGTGCCGATGGCCGTGGCGTTCTTCGCGGCCTCGCTGGCCGGTCCGCGCCTGGTGGGCCGGTACGGCGGTCGCGTGGTCACCGCGGGCGGCGTCCTCCAAGCCGTGGGCATCGCGGTGCTGGTGCCGACCGTGCTCCGCGGCTGGGACTCCGGCCTCACCCCCTGGGCGCTGCTGCCGGGTGTGGCGATCGCCGGCTTCGGCCAGGGGCTGCAACTGCCGGTGCTCTTCCGGCTGGTGCTGGCGGATGTGCCGGCCGAACGGGCGGGCGTGGGCAGCGGGGTCATGATCACCACCCAGCAGTCGGCGCTGGCCCTGGGAGTGGCCACTCTCGGCACGCTCTTCCTCTCCCTGGCCCCGTCGCACGGAACGCGTGACGCGGTGGTCGCGGTCCTGGTGGTGCAGCTCGCGGCGGTGGCCGGGACAGCGCTGCTCAGCCTGCGGTTGCCGCGCCACGTGGCCTGACGAGGCACGGCGGCCACCACGGGCCGACGCGGGCCGACGACAGGGCGCGGCGGGCCGGGGGACGGCTCGGATCCGGTCGGAGCGAGGTCGATGACAGCCATGCACTGACAGATATTGAAATCTGTCAGCGCATGTGTCACTGTTGTCAGCATCCCCGCACGACCTCCTGATCCGATCCGAGGAGTCCCCCTCATGCAGAACCGCACTCTCGGTTCCACCGGCCCCACCGTCTCGGCGCTCGGCCTCGGGGCCATGGGCATGTCCGCCCTCTACGGCGACGCCGACCGCGGCGAGTCGATCGCCACCATCCACGCCGCCCTCGACGCGGGCGTCACCCTGATCGACACCGGCGACTTCTACGGCATGGGCCACAACGAGATGCTCATCGGCGAGGCCCTGCGCGCGGCCTCCCCCGCCGACCGCGAGAAGGCGCTCGTCAGCGTCAAGTTCGGTGCCCTGCGCGGGCCGAACGGCGATTGGCTCGGCATCGACGGCCGCCCGGCCGCCGTCAAGAACTTCGCCGCGTACTCGCTGCAGCGCCTGGGCGTCGACCACATCGACGTCTACCGCATCGCCCGGGTCGACCCGGCCGTCCCGATCGAGGAGACCGTCGGCGCCATCGCCGAGCTCGTCCAGGCGGGCCACGTACGGCACATCGGCCTGTCCGAGGTGGGCGCCGCGACCCTGCGCAGGGCCGCCGCCGTGGCCCCGATCAGCGACCTGCAGATCGAGTACTCGCTGATCTCCCGCGGCATCGAGGAGGAGATCCTGCCGACCGCGCGTGAGCTGGGCATCGGCGTCACTGCGTACGGCGTGCTGTCCCGCGGCCTGATCAGCGGCCACTTCACCCGGGACCGGCAGCTGGCCGGCAACGACTTCCGCGCGATGAGCCCCCGCTTCCAGGGCGAGAACCTGGAGCACAACCTCGGACTGGTCGAGGCCCTGCGCAAGATCGCGGAACAGAAGGGCGTCTCCGTCGCCCAGACCGCCATCGCCTGGGTGCTGGCCCAGGGCGAGGACATCGTCCCGCTGGTCGGCGCCCGCACCCGCGAGCGGCTGGCCGAGGCCCTGGGCGCCCTGGACGTGACCCTGGACGCGGACGACCTGGCGGCGATCGAGACCGCCGTCCCGGCCGACGCGGCCGCCGGCGAGCGCTACCCGCAGTCCCAGATGGCCCACCTGGACAGTGAGCACCGGCACTGACGGGCAGCCGCCCGGCCCTGGGAGAATGGCGACCATGCCACCCGAGACGCTGACCGCCGAACGCATCCTCGAGACCACGGAAGAGGTCCTGCGCCGTTACGGCCCGGCCAAGGCCACCGTGGTCGACGTGGCCCGCGCCCTCGGCGTCAGCCACGGCAGCGTCTACCGGCACTTCCGCACCAAGGCCGCGCTGCGCGAGGCGGTCACCCAGCGGTGGCTGGACCAGGCCCACGCGGAGCTGACGGCGATAGCGCAGGACGACGCCCGCCCGGCTCGGGCGCGGCTGCGCGCCTGGCTGGAGGCCCTGTTCGCGGCCAAGCGGCGCAAGGCGGGCGGCGACCCCGAGCTGTTCGCCACGTACATGGCGCTCACCGTCGAACACAGCTCGGTGGTCGCCCAGCACGTCACCGTCATGGTCGGGCTCCTCGCGCGGATCGTCCGGGACGGCGTGACCGCCGGCGAGTTCGCCGCCGGCGACCCCGATGCCACCGCACAGGCGGTGTGGGACGCCACCGTCCGCTTCCACGACCCGGCGTACGCCGCCGAGTGGTTCGCCCCGGGCATCGACGCCGCGTTCTCCGCGGTCAACGACCTGATCCTGCGCGGCCTGGAGGCCTGAGCGCCCGCCCCGCGGACGCACGAAGGCGCCCGGCCACCCCCGCGAGGGGTGGCCGGGCGCCTTTCGCGTATCGCGGAATCCGGACCTAGGTCATGTCGTCACATGAGCGTCGGCCGCCCGAAGGGCGGGCCCAGCGGCTCCCCCAGCTGGCGCTGGGAGGTGCCCCCAGGTGCGGTGCATCGCAGGGCGGAGAGTCGTCCTCGTAGTGGGCTACTCGGACGATTCGACAACGCAGCGAGGTGCCGTGCCAGGCGCCGCTGGGCAGGCGGGCATGTGACGACACGACCTAGCAGCCGAGCAGGCGGCCGCCGAGGTAGGCCTCGACCTGGTCCAGCGAGACGCGCTCCTGCTTCATGGTGTCGCGCTCGCGCACGGTGACCGCGTTGTCCTCGAGGGTGTCGAAGTCGACGGTCACACAGAACGGGGTACCGATCTCGTCCTGACGGCGGTAGCGGCGGCCGATGGCACCGGCGTCGTCGAACTCGATGTTCCAGTGGCGGCGCAGGTCCGCCGCGAGGCCCTTGGCCTTGGGCGAGAGCTCCGGGTTGCGCGACAGCGGCAGGACGGCGACCTTGACCGGCGCCAGGCGCGGGTCGAGGCGCATGACGGTGCGCTTCTCCATCACGCCCTTGGCGTTCGGGGCCTCGTCCTCGTTGTACGCGTCGAGCATGAAGGCGAGCATGGCGCGGTTGAGACCCGCCGCGGGCTCGATGACGAACGGGAAGTAGCGCTCACCGGCCTCCTGGTCGAAGTACGACAGGTCCTGGCCGCTGGCCTGGCTGTGGGCCTTGAGGTCGTAGTCCGTGCGGTTGGCGATGCCCTCCAGCTCGGAGAACTCGGTGCCGCCGAAGTTGAAGCGGTACTCGATGTCGGTGGTGCGCTTCGAGTAGTGGGAGAGCTTCTCCTTGGCGTGCTCGAACCAGCGCATGTTCTCCTCGCGCAAGCCGAGGCCCCGGTACCAGTCCCAGCGCTGCTGCATCCAGTACTCGTGCCAGGTCTCGTCCTCGCCCGGCTTGACGAAGAACTCCATCTCCATCTGCTCGAACTCGCGGGTCCGGAAGATGAAGTTGCCGGGCGTGATCTCGTTGCGGAAGGACTTGCCGGTCTGGGCGATGCCGAACGGCGGCTTGCGGCGCGAGGTCTGCTGCACCAGGGCGAAGTTGGTGAAGATGCCCTGCGCGGTCTCCGGGCGCAGGTACGCGACCGCGCCGGAGTCCTGGGTCGGGCCCAGGTGCGTGGAGAGGAGGCCGGAGAACTGCTTGGGCTCGGTGAAGGTGCCCTTGTTGCCGCAGTTCGGGCAGTTGAGGTCGGTCAGGCCGTTGGCCGGCAGGTGGCCGTGCTTGGCCTCGTACGCCTCCTCCAGGTGGTCGGCGCGGTAGCGCTTGTGACAGGAGGTGCACTCGGTGAGCGGGTCGGTGAACGTGGCGACGTGACCGGAGGCCTCCCAGACCTCGCGGGCCAGGATCACCGAGGAGTCCAGGCCGACCACGTCCTCCCGGGAGGTGACCATCGCACGCCACCACTGGCGCTTGATGTTCTCCTTCAGTTCGACGCCCAGCGGCCCGTAGTCCCAGGCGGCCTTCTGGCCGCCGTAGATCTCGCTGCAGGGGAAAACGAAGCCACGGCGCTTGCTCAGGCTGACGATGGTGTCGATCTTGTCGGCGGCCACGGTGCTCTCTTCAGACGACGAAGCGGTCGGTGGGATCCGCCGGGTCGCGTGCGGTCCGGCGAATACCTCAGATTACCGGCGGGTGCGGGCCCCGTATCAAATCGGTTCCACAGTCCGGTGTCGGTCCGGCGCCGCGGAAGCCGGGCACAAAGGCCAATTGACAATCGTTTCCAATTTTGTTGAAAATGGGTGTCATGAACATAGGTCGCGCCCTCGTCCCCCTCACCGCCGTCGCCGGGCTGGTCGCCCTCACCGCCTGTTCCACCGCGGGCGCGAGCGGTGACGACGGCCGGCTCAAGGTCACCGCGTCCTTCTACCCGATGCAGTTCCTGGCCGAGGAGATCGGCGGCGGTCACGTCGACGTGACCGAGCTGACCAAGCCGGGAACCGAACCGCACGACCTGGAGCTCACCCCGCGGCAGACCGGGGCGCTGGGCGAGTCCGACGTCGTCGTCTACCTCAAGGGCCTCCAGCCGGCCGTCGACGACGCGATAGCCCAGTCCGGCGTGAAGAACACCGTCGACGCCGCCGCGCTGACCCCCCTGGAGGACCACGGCACCGAGGTCGACGGCCACCACCACACCACCGGGGACAACCACACCGGGCACGAGGACGACGAGGACGCGGGCGCCGACCCGCACATCTGGCTCGACCCGGTGCGCTACGCCAAGGTCGCCGAGGGCGTCGGCAAGGCCCTCGCCAAGGCCGACCCGGACCACGCGGCGACGTACGAGAAGAACACCGCCGCGCTGGTGAAGAAGCTGGACGCGCTCGACACCGACTTCCGGGACGGGCTGAAGAACCGCACCTCGGACACCTTCATCACCACCCACGCCGCCTTCGGCTACGTCGCCGAGCGCTACGGGCTGGTCGAGGAGGCGATCAACGGCATCAACCCGGAGTCGGAGCCCAGCGCGGCCCGCGTCAGGACGCTGCACCAGCTCGCCGAGGACAAGGGCGTCAGCACCGTCTTCTTCGAGACGCTCGCCAGCGACCGCACGGCCGCCACCCTCGCGGGCGACCTCGGCCTCAAGACCGCCGTGCTCGACCCCATCGAGGGCATCACCGACAAGTCCAAGGGCCGCGACTACTTCGAGGTCCAGCACAGCAATCTCGAGGCCCTGCGCGCGGCGCTCGGCGCGAAGTGAGGCCGCGGAAGTGGGGCCGGAAGTGACGGAGGCAGGAATGGACACGGTCATAGCGCTGCGGGGTGCGACCGCCTCGCTCGGCTCGCGCCCGGTACTGCGCGGTGTCGACCTGACCGTGCGGCGCGGCGAGGTCGTCGCGCTGCTCGGCGCCAACGGCTCGGGGAAGTCCACCGCGGTCCGCGCGGTGGTCGGCCAGGTGCCGCTGACCCGCGGCGAGCTGGAGCTGTTCGGCATCCCCCGCAACCGCTTCCGCGACTGGGCGCGCATCGGCTACGTACCGCAGCGCACCACGGCGGCCTCCGGTGTCCCCGCGACCGTGCGCGAGGTGGTCTCCGCCGGGCGCCTGGCCCGGACGAAGCTGGGCCTGGTCCGCAAGGCGGACCGGCGGGCCGTGGAGCGCGCCCTGGAACTCGTCGGCATGGCCGACCGGGCCGGCGACGCCGTCGACGCGCTCTCCGGCGGCCAGCACCAGCGGGTGCTGATCGCCCGCGCGCTGTCCGTCGAACCCGAACTGCTGATCATGGACGAGCCGATGGCGGGCGTCGACCTGGCGAGCCAGGAGGTGCTCGCCGGGACGCTGCGCGAACAGGTCTCCCTGGGCACCACGGTGCTGCTGGTGCTGCACGAACTCGGCCCGCTGGAGCCGCTGATCGACCGCGCGGTGGTGCTGCGCGACGGCTGCGTCGTCCACGACGGCCCTCCGCCCCGCGCCCAGGGCCAGCACGCGCTGCCCGGCCACGACCATGTCCACCCGCACGCCGACCGTGCGGCCGAGCCGATCCGGACGGGGCTCTTCTGATGGAGCTGTTCTCCTACCCCTTCATGCAGCGGGCCCTGATCGCCGCCGTCCTGGTGGGCATCACCGCCCCCGCGATCGGCATCTACCTCGTGCAGCGCCGCCAGTCGCTCCTCGGCGACGGCGTCGGCCATGTCGCCCTGACCGGCGTCGGTCTGGGGTTCCTGCTCAGCACCAACCCGGTGTGGACGGCCGCGGCCGTGTCGGTCGCGGGCGCGGTCGTCATGGAACTCATCCGCTGGTACGGCAGGACCCGCGGTGACATCGCCCTGGCCATGCTGTTCTACGGCGGCCTGGCGGCGGGCGTCATGTTCACCTCGCTCGCCCCCAACGGCTCCAACGCCAACCTCCTCACCTATCTGTTCGGCTCCATCACCACCGTCTCCCCGGAGGACATCACCGCGATCTGCCTGCTGGCGGGCTTCGTGGTGCTGGTGACCGTGGGCCTGCGGCGGCAGCTGTTCGCCGTCTCCCAGGACGAGGAGTTCGCGCGGGTGACCGGCCTGCCGGTGCGCCTGCTCAACCTGCTGGTCGCGGTCACCGCGGCGGTCACGGTCACGGTCGCCATGCGCGTCGTCGGGCTGCTGCTGGTCAGCGCCTTGATGGTGATCCCGGTCGCCGCCTCGCAGCAGATCGCCCGCAGTTTCGCCATGGCCTTCGCCCTGTCGGTGGTCATCGGCGTGGCCGTCGCCTTCTCCGGGACGGTCACCTCGTACTACGCCGACGTGCCCTCCGGCGCGACGATCGTGCTGCTGGCCATCGGCGTCTTCGTCACCCTGACCCTGCTGGCCGCGCCGCTGGCGAAAAAGCGCGCACGACAGGCCGCCGAGGACGGAACACGGTGCACCCTGGAGGTACCCGCGGCGCGTCCCACCGACGATGACGTCCGGGTGCGAGCCCCAGGACTGGCAGAATGACCGACCGAACCGACCGAGTACGAGTAGGAGGCCACCGGTGACGACCGCCAAGCCCCCCGTCCGCAGCCGATCGACGCGGCAGCGCACCGCCGTCGCCGCGGCTCTCGCCGAGGTCGACGAGTTCCGCAGCGCCCAGGAGCTGCACGACCTTCTGAAGCACCGTGGCGACTCGGTCGGCCTCACGACGGTCTACCGCACGCTGCAGTCGCTCGCCGACGCGGGCGAGATCGACGTCCTGCGCACAGGCGACGGCGAGTCCGTCTACCGCCGCTGCAGCAGCGGACACCACCACCACCTGGTCTGCCGGGTCTGCGGAAAGGCCGTCGAGGTCGAGGGCCCCGCGGTCGAGAAGTGGGCGGAGGCGATCGCCGGGGAGCACGGCTTCGTGGACGTCGCCCACACCGTGGAGATCTTCGGCACCTGCGCCGACTGCGCGTCCTGCGGCAAGGCCGCCGGAGCCTGACCCGGGCCCGCCCGCCGTCGCGCTCGTACCGCCTCAGCCGGACCAGCGGTCCAGGCAGCGGTACGAGCCGTCGTCGTCCCGGCTGACCGTGTCGTGGGACCAGCAGGGAAACGCGGGTGCGATGGTCCACAGACGCCAGGCCACGAGTGCCGCGACGCAGACGGCCAGGACGAGTGCGGCCCGGGACCGGCGCCCCAGGACACCGAACACGCCCGCGGCGGCCAGGACGGCGATCGCGCACGTGTACACGACGAACTGCACCCGGTTATCCCGCAGACCGGGGAACGACTCCATCTCCGTCGTACCCGCGAAGGCCACCAGCACGAGGAACAGGGCGAGGCCGAACAGCGCCGCCGCACCGCAGCCGCGCTCGGCGGCCACGCTCGTCCTCCGCGCCCCGTCCCGGTCCGTGCCGTGCATGCCCCGCCCCCGTGTCCCCCGCCGCCCGTGGACGACCGCGGGGTGACTACTCGGTGTCCGCGCCGCTCTCCGTCGCCGGCGGCTGCTCGTTCGGGATGGCGCCGCCGAAGCGGCGGTCGCGGGAGGCGTACTCCAGGCAGGCGCGCCACAGGTCCCGGCGGTCGAAGTCGGGCCAGAGGACGTCCTGGAACACCATCTCGGCGTAGGCGGACTGCCAGATCAGGAAGTTGGAGGTGCGCCGCTCGCCGGAGGGGCGGACGAACAGGTCCACGTCCGGCATGTCCGGGTGGTACATGTACTTGGCCAGGGTCTTCTCGTTGACCTTGGAGGGGTCGAGACGACCCGACTTTATGTCCTGCGCCATCGCCGCCGCCGCGTCGGCGATCTCGGCGCGGCCGCCGTAGTTGACGCACATGTACAGCGTCATCGCGTCGTTGTCGCGGGTCATCTCCTCCGCGACCTGGAGCTCCTTGACCACGGACTTCCACAGCCGCGGCATGCGCCCGGCCCAGCGGATCCGGATGCCCATCTCGTGCATCTCGTCGCGGCGGCGGTGGATGACGTCCCGGTTGAAGTTCATCAGGAAGCGGACCTCGTCGGGCGAGCGCTTCCAGTTCTCGGTGGAGAAGGCGTACAGCGAGAGGTTCTTGACGCCCAGCTCCAGACATCCCTTGAGGACGTCGAGCACGACGGACTCGCCGACCTTGTGGCCCTCGGTACGCGGCAGGCCGCGCTCCTTGGCCCAGCGGCCGTTGCCGTCCATGACGATGGCGACGTGCTCGGGAACCAGCTCGCCCGGGATCTTCGGGGGCTGCGCGCCGGACGGGTGCGGGTCGGGAGCCCGGTACTCGCGCTTGGGACGGCTCAGAATCCCGCGTACTGCCATGCCCTTGCTCTCCACTTCCTGTGCTTCGCGTCTCGATGCCGCGGAACGCCGCCCGATGTCGCTACTTCTCGATGAAGCGCAGACTGCGCAGGCCGCGCTCCAGATGCCACTGCAGATACGCGGCGACCAGTCCGCTGCCCTCGCGGCAGTGGCGCGGTTCGCACGCGTCGGCGGTCTCCCAGTCCCCGCCCAGCAACGCGCCGAGGAGTTCCAGTGACTCAAGTGAGGGTACGACGCTTCCGGGCGGGCGGCACTCGCCGCACACGACTCCTCCCGCCGCGACCGAAAAGAACCGATTCGGCCCGGGCATCCCGCACTTCGCGCAGTCGCCGAAGCTGGGCGCGTAGCCGTTGACCGCCAGCGAGCGCAGCAGGAAGGCGTCGAGCACCAGCCGCGGATCGTGCTCACCGTCGGCGAGGGTGCGCAGTCCCCCGACCAGCAGCAGGTACTGCTGCACCGCCGGTTCGCCCTCGTGGTCGGTGAAGCGCTCCGCGGTCTCCAGCATCGCCGTGCCCGCGGTGTAGCGGGCGTAGTCGGTGACGATCCGGCTGCCGTACGGGGCGATCGTCTCGCCCTGGGTGCACAGCGGCAGACCGCGGCCGATCAGCTCTCCCCCTCGCGCGAAGAACTGCACGTCCACATGGGAGAAGGGCTCCAGCCGCGCGCCGAACTTGGACTTCGTGCGCCGCACGCCGCGGGCCACCGCCCGCACCCGGCCGTGCCGGCGGGTGAGCAGGGTGATGATCCGGTCCGCCTCGCCCAGCTTCTGGGTGCGCAGCACGATGCCGTCGTCGCGGAACAGACTCATGCGCCCATTCTCCCGTACGCGGCGCCCGGCCCGGTCCGGGTCGTACGCTACGGCCCATGTCGATCACCGCAACCGTCGCCGTGCTGCTCATAGCGGCCCTGCACGTCTACATCCTGGTCCTGGAGATGTTCCTGTGGACCACCCCCCGCGCCAGGGCCGCCTTCGGGACCACCGCGGAGTTCGCGGAGGAGACCAGGACGCTCGCGGCCAACCAGGGCCTCTACAACGGCTTCCTGGCCGCCGGGCTGGTGTGGGGCGCGGTGGCGTCCGACCCGGTGGGCTTCCAGGCGAAGGTGTTCTTCCTGGCCTGCGTGGCCGTGGCGGGGGTCTACGGCGCCGCGACGGCGAGCCGCCGCATCCTCTTCGTGCAGACCGTGCCGGCCCTCGTCGCGCTGGCCCTGGTGCTGGCGGCGCACTGATGGACTCCGTCACCCACCACATCACCGCGACCGGCCCCGACGGCACCGTCCTGGAGGTGCTGTACGGCTACGCGGACCGTCAGCGGCGGATGCTCGAGTGCCGGCACTGCGAGTGGCGCGAGCAGATCACCTGGGGCGGCGCCAGGGACAGGGCCCTGGCCCACCTGTCGCGGGCCCACGGCGCCTCGGCGGCGCCCGTGATGGCCGCGGACCGGAAGACGCTCGGCTCGACGCTGTGGGTCATGCTCGCCTGCTTCGCCGTCGCCGCGGTGATCGTGGCCTGGATGCTCGGCCGCTGACCCCCGGCGTGCGCGCGGCGGGTCCGACGGCCGGAAGGACCGGGCGGCACGGGAGCCCCCGCGGCCGTGTGAGGGGGCCATGAAGGCCCGGGAGGCCGTCACCCCCGCCCGGCCCCCGCGGGGCCCGCGGGGGCCGCCGCCGGCGCGGTCAGGACGGCGTACGGGCCGCCGCCTCCAGGATGCGGTCGGTGTCCTCCCCGACGAGGCCGAGGCAGCGGCCGACGGCACCCAGGACCTCGCGTTCGGCCGGGAGGTAGGGGCCGTCGGCGAGGGCGATGAGCGCGCCCTGGAGCAGGATGTGCTCGCGGCCCTGGGGGGCGAGATGGCGGGAGAGGGGTTCCAGGGCCTCGTGGAGCTCGATGGACAGCCAGCTGCCGCAGCCGTCGAGGGCGTCGGCGATCCCCTCGGCGTCCAGGGCGTCGGCGGCGCCCGGGAATCGGCCCTCGTCGGCGACGATCGCGGCGAGCAGCCCCAGCAGCTGGTCCTCGGTGCAGTCGGTGAAGCCGGCCGAGCGGACCGCGTCGACTGCCGCCTCGCGGGCGCCGCGGCCCATGGCACCGCCCGCGGTGAGCACGGCGAGGGCGACGGTGTGGACGGCGTCGCGCAGCATGGCGGAGAAGACGGTGGTGGTGGGCTGCTCCAGGACCTCGGGCCCGGAGTGCGCGCGGCACACCACGCACTCCACGATCGTGCCGGCCGAACCGCGCGGCAGCAGCGGCAGACCCAGCACGGTCAGACGCCGGGTGCCGGTGCGCCGCCGGTAGCCGCGGTCGCCGCCGCAACCGGCGCAGAAGAACTCCCCGTCACCTTCGGTGTGCCAGACCGTCCGCACGCCCAAGATGCACAAGCCCTTGATCTGGAGCACCTCGCACCCTCCGGCCGCCATCCCGATGTAGATCGGTTCGTCCCATTACGCGCCGTAGGCGTGGGTAACGCTCCGGCAACGGCGCCGTAATGACGTGATGTTAGCCACATGAGCGAGGCGGAGTCAGTACCACGTGAGGACCGAATACAAGAATCGGCCACGGCGCCCGCTCGGACGCCGTGGCCGGTTCACCGTCCGTGGTGACTAGCGGGTCGCGCGGTTGACGGCGGAGACGACCGCCTTCAGCGAGGCGCGGGTGGTGTTGGCGTCGATGCCGATGCCCCACAGGACCTTGCCGTCGATCGCGCACTCGATGTACGAGGCGGCCTGGGCGCTGGCGCCCTCGCTCATGGTGTGCTCGGTGTAGTCCAGCAGCCGGGCGTCGACCCCGACCGAGGCCAGTGCGTCGAAGAACGCGGAGATCGGGCCGTTGCCGGTGCCGGTCAGGACCGTCTCGGCGCCGTCCACGACCGCCTCGACGGTCAGGGTGTCGGTGCCGTCGCTGCTGGTCGAGGTCTGCGCCGAGCGCAGGGCGACGCGGCCCCAGGCGTTGCCGGGGGTGGGCAGGTACTCGTCCTCGAAGATCGCCCAGATCTCCTTCGGCGTGACCTCGCCGCCCTCGGCGTCGGTCTTCGCCTGGATGATCTTCGAGAACTCGATCTGCATGCGGCGCGGCAGGTCCAGCTTGTGGTCGTTCTTCAGGACGTACGCGACCCCGCCCTTGCCGGACTGCGAGTTCACGCGGATGACGGCCTCGTAGGAGCGGCCGACGTCCTTGGGGTCGATCGGCAGGTACGGGACCGCCCACTCGATGCCGTCCACCGTCTTGCCCTGGGCGGCCGCGTCGGCCTCCATGGCGTCGAAGCCCTTCTTGATGGCGTCCTGGTGGGAGCCGGAGAAGGACGTGTAGACCAGGTCGCCCACGTACGGGTGGCGCGGGTGGACCTCCATCTGGTTGCAGTACTCGGCGGTGCGGCGGATCTCGTCGATCTGCGAGAAGTCGATCATCGGGTCCACGCCCTGACTGAACAGGTTCATGCCCAGCGTGACCAGGTCCACGTTGCCGGTGCGCTCGCCCTGGCCGAACAGGCAGCCCTCGACGCGGTCGGCGCCGGCCATCACGGCCAGCTCGGCGGCGGCCACGGCGGTGCCGCGGTCGTTGTGCGGGTGCGTGGACAGGCAGACGAACTCGCGGCGGCTCAGGTTGCGCGACATCCACTCGAAGCGGTCCGCGTGGGTGGAGGGCGTGGAGCGCTCGACGGTCGCCGGCAGGTTCAGGATGATCTCGCGGCCCTCCTCGGGCTGCCAGACGTCCATCACCGACTCGCAGACCTCCAGCGCGAAGTCCAGCTCGGTGTCGGTGAAGATCTCCGGGCTGTACTGGTAGCCGAAGACGGTCTCGTCGCCCAGGATCTTGTCCGCGTACTCCATGACCAGCCGCGTGCCGTCCACGGCAATCTGCCGGATCTGCTCCTTCGAACCGCGGAAGACCACCCGGCGGAAGGTCGGGGCCGTCGCGTTGTACAGGTGCACGGTCGCGCGCGGGGCCCCGCGCAGGGACTCCACGGTCCGCTCGATGAGCTCCTCGCGGGCCTGCGTCAGTACGGAGATCGTCACGTCCTCGGGGATCGCGCCCTCTTCGATGATCGAGCGCACGAAGGCGAAGTCGGTCTCACCCGAGGCGGGGAAGCCGACCTCGATCTCCTTGTAGCCCATCGTCACCAGCAGGTCGAACATCGCGCGCTTGCGGGCCGGCGACATCGGGTCGATCAGCGCCTGGTTGCCGTCCCGCAGGTCGGTCGACAGCCAGCGGGGGGCCTTGGTGATCCGCCGGTCCGGCCAGCCGCGGTCCGGGATCTCCACGGCCTCGTAGGGCTTGTACTTGTGGACCGGCATCGCGGTGGGCCGCTGGCGTACGGACGCGGCGGTGATGGGCGTGGGGCGGCCGACGGCGTTCGGGGTGGACATCTGCGGGGGTGCTCCTCGGTTGCGGCTTCGAAACGGCCGACCGGCGCTGGTTCTCCGACAACGCCAAACTCCGCGGGGAGGGAGTCGACCTGGACTACAGGCCCTCGCCGCGGCAGCTAAGAAGAAGCAACCCGAAACGCATGATGCTGTCGACCATAGCCGAGGCCCCGTGGGGCCTGCAGCCGCTGCGGCGTTCTTCTCAGTATGCAAGACCGCCCACGATGACATGAAAAACGTAGATCTTCCCTCCTTTTCGTGGATCATGGTCACAGCTAGTGACAGACAGTGAGCACCGTGCCACATTGCCCTGCATGGAGCAGACACCTGTTTTCTGCACGATCGTGCCGCCGCACGTCCTCGACAAGGTCGCCCGCAACGAGGACCGCGCACTCGCCGAGCCCGCCCGCCGCACCCTGGAGCGCGACGCCGCCGAACGCACCCGCCGCCGGCTGACCACCGTCATCGGCGCCCTCCCGGTGATCGGCGCGGAGCCGTCCGACCTGCCGCGCCGCACGATCAGCGACGCGGAGCACCGGACGGACCTGCCGGGGCGGAAGGTCCGCGGCGAGGGCGACGCCGCCTCGGACGACGCGACGGTCAACCGGGCCTACGACGGCCTCGGGGCGACCTTCGAACTCTTCCTGACGGCGTACGGCCGTCACTCCATCGACGACGCCGGCCTGCCGCTGGACGCCACCGTCCACTACGACCGCGACTACAACAACGCGTTCTGGAACGGCGAGCAGATGGTCTTCGGGGACGGCGACGGGGAGATCTTCCTCGACTTCACGCTCCCCATCGACGTCATCGGCCACGAACTCACCCACGGCGTGACCCAGTACACGGCGAACCTCGACTACTTCGGCCAGTCCGGCGCCCTCAACGAGTCGATGTCCGACGTCTTCGGCTCCCTGATCAAGCAGTACGCGCTCGGCCAGACCGCCGACCGGGCGGACTGGCTGATCGGCGCCGGCCTGCTCGCCCCGCGCGTCACGGGGGTCGCGCTGCGCTCCATGAAGGCCCCGGGCACCGCCTACGACGACGACGTCCTCGGCAGGGACCCGCAGCCCGGCCACATGGACGCCTACGTCCGCACCTCACGGGACAACGGCGGCGTGCACATCAACTCCGGCATCCCCAACCGGGCGTTCCACCTGCTCGCCACCGCGCTGGGCGGCTACGCCTGGGAGCGGGCCGGCCGGATCTGGTACGACGTGCTGACCGGCGGGGAGCTGTCACCGCGGGCGACCTTCGCGGAGTTCGCGCAGGCGACGGTCGGCGCGGCCGCCGCGCGCTTCGGCGAGGGCGAGGAGCACGCGGCGGTGGTGAAGGCCTGGTCGGAGGTCGGCATCCCGACCGCCGTGGTCGGCGGCGACCTGCCGCGCCAGTCCCCGGCGCCGGAAGGTGCGCGGCCGCCCGCACAGGGGTAGACGTCCGCCATGCGCATAGAGGTGATCCGCTCCGGCGGTTTCGCGGGGATCGAGCGCCGGGCCGCACTGGACACCGCCGGCCGGCCCGACGCCTTCCGCCTGCACGCCCTGGCCCGCGACGTCCTCGCCGCGGGCCCGGCCTCGCCCCCGCAGGGGGTGCCGGACGGCTTCCGGTACGAGATCACGATCGACGGCCGCACGGTGCACTGCGCGGACCCGCGGCTGACCGAGGAGCAGCGCGAACTGGTCCGGCTGGTGCTGAAGGAGGGCGCCTAGCCGATGGGCGGGCACGCCACCGGGCTGCGCCGCCCGACCGACGCGGTGGACCTCCCCGGCCTGCCCGTGACGGGCCGGATACCCGACTGGCCGGACGGCGTCCTGCCGCGCGGTGGGCCCACGCTCTCCGAGGCCGGGGAGCACCGCCGCGGACACCGGCCCGACGGCCGGGGGCGACGCCAGGGCCGGCTCGCCCTTCCCGCCGGTCCTGGACGCCGTCACGTTCCGTGAACCGGCGCGCCCCGAGGTCCCGCAGGGCGATGTCGCCGGGGGCGCGGCAGGCCGGGACGGCGCCGGACCCGCTCGTCGGGCAGCGGCCCCGGACGGTGTCGTCCCGGGCCGTGTCGTCCTAGAAGCCCAGCTTGCGCAGCTGCTTGGGGTCGCGCTGCCAGTCCTTGGCGACCTTGACGTGCAGGTCGAGGAAGACCGGTGTCCCGAGCAACGCCTCGATGTGGCGGCGGGACTTGGTGCCGACCTCCTTCAACCGGGCGCCCTTGGGGCCGATGATGATGCCCTTCTGGCTGGGGCGCTCGATGTAGATGTTGGCGTGCACGTCCAGCAGCGGCTTCTCGGCCGGGCGGCCCTCGCGCGGCAGCATCTCCTCGACGACGACGGCGATGGAGTGCGGCAGCTCGTCCCGTACGCCCTCCAGCGCGGCCTCGCGGATCAGCTCGGCCACCATGACCTGCTCGGGCTCGTCGGTGAGGTCGCCCTCCGGGTAGAGGGCCGGGCCCTCGGGAAGCAGCGGCACCAGCAGGTCGGCGAGGAGGTCGACCTGCCGGTCGCCGACGGCGGAGACGGGGATGATCTCGGCCCATTCGATGCCCAGTTCCGCGCCGAGCTGGTCGATCGCGACGAGCTGCTCCGCGAGCCGCTTGGAGTCCACCAGGTCGGTCTTGGTGACGATGGCGACCTTGGGGGTCTTGCGGACCTCGGCCAGCTCCTTGGCGATGTAGCGGTCGCCGGGGCCGAGCTTCTGGTCGGCGGGCAGGCAGAAGCCGATCACGTCGACCTCGGCCCAGGTGGTGCGGACGACGTCGTTGAGCCGCTCGCCGAGCAGGGTGCGCGGCTTGTGCAGGCCGGGGGTGTCGACGAGGACGAGCTGCGCGTCCGGGCGGTGCACGATGCCGCGCACGGTGTGCCGGGTGGTCTGCGGGCGGTTGGAGGTGATGGCCACCTTCGTACCGACGAGAGCGTTGGTCAGAGTGGACTTGCCCGCGTTGGGGCGGCCCACGAAGCAGGCGAAGCCGGCCCGGTGGGCGGGGGCGGGGGTCGTCTCGGTGCGAACGCTCATGGCGACCATTGTCCCTGATCCACCGGGCCCGGCTGACGCCCGCGCGCGGCAGCCGCCGTCCGGCGCCTTTCGGGGGCCCGGCGAACCGGTCTCCCGCGGTCGTTCTCCCGGGCCGGGCGGGCCGCCCACCGGGGCGTCGTCCGGTGCTCCTCCGCGGGCGCGGAGCCGCCGGGAAGGCGCGGCGAGCCGTTCACGGGCCTGCCGCGCGGCGCGGGAGAACGACACGGGCGCGCCCCCCTCGCGGGTCCGTGGCCCGCCCCGCACGGGATGCGGCGCCCGCGCAACTCGCCCTGGCGTGACGGCCGGACGACCGGCGGCCCGGCCTCGCGAAGGGCGGCGGCGTTCGCGCCGGCGGCTGAGCCGGGGTCGGCTCAGCCCGCGGCGACCGTCGCGCGGAGGGCGCCGTCGGGCCCGGCCAGCAGGACGGGGGTGTCCGCACCGCCCAGGTCGCGCACGGCCGCGCGGTCCGCGTCCGCCACCGCGTCCGTCTCGGAGACCACGGCCGCCGCCTCCAGGGACGTGGCACCGCTCGCGACGGCCATCGCGACCGCGGTCTGCAGCGCGCTGAGCGACAGCGACTCCAGGGCGACGGTGCCCGCCACATAGGTACGCCCCGTCTCGTCGCGCACGGCGGCGCCTTCGGGGACGCCGTTGCGCGCACGGGCGGAGCGGGCCAGAGTAATGATCTTGCGGTCTTCCGGGTGCAGCTCGTCGCTCATGCGGTCAGCGTATCCGCCCCGGGGGTTCCCCTCGGGGGTCCGGGAGGCACACGCCGGCGTCCGCGGCCGCGGGGTCGCCGCCCCGGCCCCGGCGGGGCCTCAGCCGCCGTGCAGCGCCCCGTCCGGCTCCGGGCCCGTGCCGTCCTCGTCCGCGACGGTCGCGACCGGCTCCACGAGGACCGCGCCGATGCGGTTGCGGCGTCCCGAGGGGGCCTCGGCGGTGAGCCGCAGGGCGGCGGGGGCGCCGGGGGCCGAGCCGGTCTCGGGGAGGCCGACGACGGCGGAGGCGCCGGGGATGGGCACCCGGCCGAGGGTCTTGGCCAGGAGACCGCCGACGGTCTCGACGTCCTCGTCGTCGAGGTCGACGCCGTAGAGCTCGCCCAGGTCGCCGAGGTCGAGGCGGGAGGTGACGCGGTAGCGGCCCTCGCCGAGCTCCTCGACGGGCGGCACCTCGCGGTCGTACTCGTCGGTGATCTCGCCGACGATCTCCTCCAGGATGTCCTCGATGGTGACGATGCCGGCCGTTCCGCCGTACTCGTCGATGACGACGGCCACGTGGTTGCGCTCGCGCTGCATCTCGCGCAGCAGGTCGCCGGCGTTCTTGGTGTCGGGGACGAAGAAGGCCGGGCGCATCAGCGAGGAGACGGGGTCGGTCTCCGCGTCGCGGTTGATGTGCACGCGGCGGGCGAGGTCCTTGAGGTAGACGATGCCGACGATGTCGTCCTCGCTCTCGCCCGTGACCGGGATGCGCGAGAAGCCGCTGCGCAGGGCGAGGGTCATGGCCTGGCGGATCGTCTTGTAGCGCTCGATGGCCACGAGCTCGGTGCGCGGCACCATGACCTCGCGCACCAGGGTGTCGCCGAGCTCGAAGACGGAGTGCACCATGCGGCGCTCCTCGTCCTCGATCAGGGACTCGCTCTCGGCGAGGTCGACCAGCGCCCGCAGCTCGGCCTCGGAGGCGAAGGGCCCCTGGCGGAAGCCCTTGCCGGGGGTGAGCGCGTTGCCGAGGAGGATCAGCAGCGCCGGGATCGGCCCCATGACGCGGGCCAGCGGCAGCAGCACGTACGCCGCCGCGGTGGCCGTGTTCAGCGGGTGCTGGCGGCCGATGGTGCGGGGCGAGACGCCCACCGCGACATACGAGACCACGATCATGACGGCGACCGCGACGAGGACCGCCTGCCAGGTCTCCTCGAAGTGCCGGACGCAGACGACGGTGACGAGCACCGCCGCCGCCATCTCGCAGGCCACCCGGACCAGCAGCGCGACGTTGAGGTAGCGGGTGGGGTCCGAGGAGACCGCCAGCAGCTTGTCCGCCCCGCGCCGGCCGGCACGCACCGCGGCCTCCGCCCGGAAGCGGGAGGTGCGGGCGATGCCGGCCTCGGCGCAGGCGGCGAGCCAGGCGACGACGACCAGCAGGACGGCGAAGACCACCATCGCGATCAGTGGGTGGTCGTCGGGGCCGGGGACGGCCCCTCGATGCCGCGCTCGGCGCGCCAGCCGTCGAGGATGGCCTTCTGCAGGCCGAACATCTCGGCCTTCTCGTCGGCCTCCTCGTGGTCGTAACCGAGCAGGTGCAGCACTCCGTGGACGGTGAGCAGCTGCAGCTCCTCGTCCATGGAGTGCTTGGTCACGGCCGCGTCGCCCTGCTTCTTGGCCACCTCGGGGCAGAGCACGATGTCCCCGAGCAGGCCCTGCGGGGGCTCCTCGTCGTCCTTCCCGGGACGCAGCTCGTCCATCGGGAAGGACATGACGTCGGTGGGGCCCGGTTCGTCCATCCACTGGATGTGCAGCTGCTCCATGGCGTCGGCGTCGACCGCGATGACGGAGAGCTCGGACAGCGGGTGGATGCGCATGTGCTGCAGGGCGTAGCGGCTGATGTCGAGCACCGCCGCCTCGTCGAAGTCCCAGCCGGATTCGTTGTTGACGTCGATCGCCATAGTGCTTCGGTGGCTACTTTCGGTTGCCGTTGAGGTCGTCGTAGCGCTCGTAGGCGTCCACGATGCGCCCGACCAGCTTATGGCGTACGACATCCGTGCTCGTCAGGCGCGAGAAGTGCACGTCCTCGACGCCCTCCAGGATGTCCACGACCTGGCGCAGCCCGCTCTTCGTGCCACCGGGGAGATCGACCTGGGTGACGTCGCCGGTGATGACGATCTTGGAGTCGAAGCCGAGCCGGGTGAGGAACATCTTCATCTGCTCGGCGCTGGTGTTCTGCGCCTCGTCGAGGATGATGAACGCGTCGTTGAGGGTGCGTCCGCGCATGTACGCCAGCGGAGCGACCTCGATCGTGCCGCTCGCCATGAGGCGCGGGATCGAGTCGGGGTCGATCATGTCGTGCAGCGCGTCGTACAGCGGCCGCAGGTACGGGTCGATCTTCTCGTAGAGCGTGCCCGGCAGGAAGCCGAGCCGCTCGCCCGCCTCGACGGCCGGACGGGTCAGGATGATCCGGTTGACCTGCTTGGACTGCAGGGCCTGGACGGCCTTGGCCATGGCCAGGTAGGTCTTGCCGGTGCCGGCCGGGCCGATGCCGAAGACGATCGTGTGCTTGTCGATCGCGTCGACGTAGCGCTTCTGGTTGAGGGTCTTGGGGCGGATGGTGCGCCCCCGGCTGGACAGGATGTTCTGGGTGAGCACCTGGGAGGGGGTCTCCTCCAGGCCGTCGGTTCCGCTGTCCTGGCGGAGCATGGCGATCGACCGCTCCACTGCGTCCTCCGTCATCGGCTGGCCGGTGCGGAGCACCAGCATCATCTCGTCGAAGAGGCGTTGGACCAGCGCGACGTCCGCGGGTTCACCGCTCGCGCTGATCTCATTGCCTCGTACATGGATGTCGACGGCCGGGAACGCCTGCTCTATCACGCGCAGGAGCGAGTCGCCGGACCCGAGGACCGTCACCATGGGGTGCTTGGCCGGTACGACGAAGTGGGCGCTCGCCTGCGGTTGCTGCGTTGTCGGTGTCTGAGTCATGGGCCAGGCTCGACGGCCTGCTCATCCCGCCTTCTGCTGTTCGACATGCCACTGGGCTTGGGGTTCAAGGGTACGTCGGTGCGGCTGGGGTTCCGAGGGGTTTTACGCTGCGTCACGCGCCGGGTAGAACTGCCGGATGGAGATCCGTACCGGAGGACCCGGGGACCTGCCCGCGACGCTCGCCCTGCTGGACGGGGCCGTCGCCTGGCTGACCGCTCGCGGCCGCACCGGCCAGTGGGGCACCCGCCCCTGGTCCTCCCGGCCCCCGGCGGTGGAGCGGGTCGCCCGGTACGCCGAGGAGTACCTGCTGCGCGCCGCCGAGGTCGACGGCCGGGTGGCCGGTGTGTGCGTGCTGGCCGAGGAGAGGCCCGAGTACGCCCCGCCGGTGGACGAGCGCGAACTGTATCTGCGGCTGCTGGTCACGGACCGGGCGCTGTCCGGGAGCGGGATCGGCGCGGCCCTGGTGGACGACGCCGTCGCCGAGACCCGCCGCCGGGGCATCTCCCTGCTGCGCGTCGACTGCTACGCGGGCGGCGACGGCCGCCTGGTGCGGCAGTACGAGGCCCTGGGCTTCACCCGCGCCCAGCCCTTCACCGTGCCCCAGGCCGAGGGCGACCCCTGGCCGGGCCGCATCCTGGAGCGCCGGGTCTGACGGCGGCATGGCGGCATACTGACGGGCATGCCCGACATCTGGATCCGGGACGTCCCCGATGACGTGGACCGCACGCTCCGGCGCCGTGCGGCCGAGGCCGGTCTGTCCCTCGACGCCTACCTGTTGCGTCAACTGGCCGAGGAGGCACGCACGCCTCCCGCGAACGGCGCCCGGGGCCGCACGGGCCGTTCCGCGCCGGTGGAGTTCTCCACGGAGCACCTCACCGGCGGCGACGGCGTGCCGCCGGGCTCCTGAGCGCCACCGCGTCAGCGCAGCGGCGGCGGGCGGAAGCCGATCGTCGGCACCGCGCGGCGCAGCGGCCAGCGGCGGGTGCCGGTGGGAAGCAGGTCGTCCAGGAAGGCGTAGCGGCGCAGCGCCGAGCGGTCCTGGTCGTCGTACGCCTTGGCGTGCTGCCACCAGGCGGCGATCTCGATCCAGCCGGGCGCCGACAGCGAACCGCCGAACTCCTGCACCGACAGCGCGGCCGTCAGGCACGCGAAGGCCACCCGGTCGGCGAGCGGCCAGTCGGCCAGCGTGCCGGTCAGGAAGCCCGCCACGAAGACGTCCCCGGCCCCGGTCGGGTCCAGGGCCTCCACGGACAGCGCCGGGACCTCGGCCTCCTGCCCGCTGCCCGAGTCCACCGCGTACGCGCCCTCGGCGCCGAGCGTCACCACCGCCAGCGGGACGAGTTCGGCCAGCTTGCGGGCGGCGGCCCGCGGGCAGTCCGTGCGGGTGTAGCGCATGGCCTCGGCGGCGTTCGGCAGGAAGGCCTCGCAGTGCGCCAGGTCGGCGAGATCGGCCGGGTCCCAGCGGCCGCTGTCGTCCCAGCCGACGTCGGCGAAGATCCGGCTGCCCTGCCGGGCGGCACCGCCGATCCACTCCTGCCGCGGCCCGCCTGGCACCAGCGAGGCCACGCACGCCCGGCTCGGCGGCGGGCACGCCGGAGCGGTGTCCTCGGGCGGCGGTGCCTCGTGGCCGTGGCTGACCATGGTGCGCTCGCCCTCGTACGCCATGGAGACGGTGACCGGCGAGTGCCAGCCCGGGATCCTGCGGGACAGGCCCAGCTCGATGCCCTCCCCGGCGGCGAGGGCGTCCCAGCAGTAGTCCCCGTACACGTCGTCGCCGAAGGCGGCCGCGAGCGAGGTGCGCAGCCCCAGCCGGGCGAGGGCCGTGGCCATGTTGGCCACCCCGCCGGGGCTCGATCCCATGCCGCGGGCCCATGACTCGGTGCCGCGCACGGGCGCGCTGTCGAGACCGGTGAAGATGATGTCCAGGAAGACCGTGCCGGTCAGATACACATCGGTCTCCGGGTCGTCCGGCGCGCGCACCGCCGCGAGCGGATCGAGGACGGGCTGGTCTTCCACCCGGGCTTCCTCCCGACCTGGTGTCGTTCCGGTCGATCGTACGCGTGCCCGGCGCCGTGACCAGCGTTTGTCCGCACGCTGGCGCGGACGGATGCTGAGGGAAAGCGGATGACCCCCAGGGGCTGGAGATGCCCGGACACGCGCCCGCACCGCCACAACTGATCGAGACCACGGGGCCGGGCGCCGGCACGGCCCACGCCATCCCGGCCGGGTACTCCGAGATCGGCAGGCACCCCGGCAGCGGGATCCGGCTCGACGAGGAGGGCGTGAGCCGGCGGCACGCCGCGGTGAACCGTGCCGGAAGCCATGTCGTGCTCAGCGACCTCGGCTCGACCAACGGCACCTATCTCAACGGGGCCCTGCTCGACGCGCCGCGTCCCCTCCACGACGGCGACCTGCTGCGCATCGGCCATGTGGAGCTGCGGTTGTCGGTGGAGTCGGCCCGGCCGGCGCGACCGGCGCGACCGGACGCCGAGGAGGCGGACACCCCGGGGACCGCAGGGGCGCGGGAGGCAGGGCAGGCCGCGGAACCCGGGGAGCCCGGGGAGGCCAGACAGGCCGGGGAGGCCGGGGAGCCCGGGGAGGCCGCTCCCCCGCCCCTGACGGTCGTCCACGACCTCGGGGACGCCCGCGACCGGTCCGGCACCCGCCACGGCGCCCGCTACCCGTCCGGCCGCGCCCAGTACCTGGTCGGGCGCCGGCGCTACGGCGGCGGCGAACCCGGCGACGGGCACGAGGCGGACCCGGGTGCCGCCGAGGAGGCCTGCACCGGACTCTTCCGGGTGCGGGGGCCGGGCCGGCTGCTCATGGCCGCCGGGGTGCTGGTGGCGCTGGCCGGCTTCGCCGTCTGGGTGTCACTGATCCTCAGCCTGCTGGGCGGCGTGGGCAGCGCGCAGGCCCCGCCCGACCCGTTCGCCGAGACGCTGTGGGGACTGCCGAAGGCACCACTGGGCTTCACCGCGTTCGGGGCGGGGGCACTGCTCTGCGCGGTCGGCGCGGCCCTGTCGAGGGCCGCCCGCAGACGGGACGCGGCGCCGGGGCGGCGGCGTCCGGGACGCCACCGCCACTGACCCGCGGCCGGGTGCGACCCGAGCGGCGGGGGACCCCGCCGCGGCGGCATACCAAAGCTTTGCCGGTCCTTTCCGCACGTGGCGACCTGGGCTGATTCGTCCTCGGGCGGCGATTCGGGGTCATCGCGCGTAGACAGCCCTTGACCAGCGCGATCGAGGACCCCTAGCGTCGCCGCGTCAACGAGCCCCGCAGGGCCGGGCATTCCCCCGAAGCGCGTGGGCCCGGCCGTGCGTGCACTCCGGCCGGATCGAAGGAGCCCCCCAGATGCCCGCAGCCAGACCGTCCGTGTTCACCCGCGGGCGCACCCGCACCCTCGCCGCCGCCGTCGCCGCGGTGGCGGCGGCCGCCACCCTCTACGGGGTCGGCGCGGCGACCGCGGACACGTCCGTGCCGCGCAGCGACAAGCAGATACCCAACCTGACCGACGTGGTCACCGACATCAAGGCGTACTACGGCGACACCGTCGACGCCTCCGGCGAGCACCAGTCCGCCGCCGACAGCAACTACGCCAAGCAGGTCGCCGGCATCGAGAAGAAGGCCAAGGGCTATCTGCAGGACGCCCTGAAGAAGTCCGCGCACCACGGACACGGCAAGCCGGCGATCGTCCTCGACGTCGACGACACGTCCCTGCTGACGTACAACTACGAGCTGGAGGTGGGCTTCAACTACACGCCCGCCTCCAACGACGCGTACATCCAGAACAAGGACATGGCCCCGGTCTTCGGCATGCCGCAGCTGGCCGACTGGGCCGCCGACCACGGTGTGACGGTCTTCTGGATCACCGGCCGCCCGGAGACGCAGCGCGCCGCGAGCGTCCGCAACCTGGGGACCGCCGGCTACACCTCCGCGGCGGACCCGGCCCACTTCTTCCTGAAGAACAAGGTCGCGACCGACTACCTGCCCTGCTCCACCCCGACCTGGACCTGCTCCACCGTCGACTACAAGGCGGGCACCCGGGCCCACATCGAGGCGCAGGGGTACGACATCATCGCCAACTTCGGCGACCAGTACAGCGACCTGAGCGGCGGTCACGCCGACAAGTCGTTCAAGCTCCCCAACCCGATGTACTACGTGCCCTGACCGGCGGCGGGCCGCCAGCCCGCGGTGCCCGTCCCCCCGCGCGGAGGACGGGTGCCGCGGCGCCGCGCGCGGGCCAGCCACAGGCCCCGGCCCAGCGACCACAGCACCAGCCCGGCGACCACGGGCCCGCCGAGCAGGATCGCCAGCCCGGCGCCGATGTTGGCGCCGATGACCCCGGCGGTCACCGTCCGCCAGATCGCGCCGATGAGCAGCCCGGCCGCGAGCAGCGGCCCGATGACCTCCCACCACCGGCCGTCGAAGCGGTCCGGCCCGGGACGGGAGGCCCGGCCCAGCAGCACGGCCGCACCGGTGGCCAGCACGGCCGCGGCCGCGCCGATCGCGGTCTCCGCCCCTTCCGGAATGGCGAAGGGCCGCACCATGTAGTCCAGTTCGGAGGGTGCGAAGCCGGCGGCGTCCTGCCGGCCCATCAGCCCCCAGACGGCGACGGGCGTGGTCACGATCAGCGTGACGGCCGCTGCGGGCCGTATCAGGTGCTTGCGCATGACTCCATGCTCCGCCCGCGCGGCACGGTCCGCATGAGTGCGCGTACTCAGACGGGCACGCGCGGACGCACTCAGGGCGCACTCAGAACGTGTACGCGTCCACCTCGGCGAGGTACCGGTCCCGCAGGTCCTCGTCGCCGTCGAGGAAGGCGGCCCGGAAGGAGTTGCGGGCGAGCAGCCGCAGGGCGTCCTCGCCCAGCGGGAGCGCGCCCGCCACCGCGTCGAAGGTGTCGCCCGCGTAGCCGCCGAAGTAGGCGGGGTCGTCGGAGTTGAGCGTGACCAGGAGCCCCGCGTCGAGCATGGCGGGCAGCGGGTGGTCGGCGAGGGTGTCCACGCAGCGCAGGCGCACGTTGGACAGCGGGCAGACGGTCAGCGGCACCTGGTCGCGGACCAGCCGGGCCACCAGTTCCGGGTCCTCCATGCTGCGGATGCCGTGGTCGATCCGGTCGACGCCGAGCACGTCCAGCGCCTCCCACACATATGCCGGCGGGCCCTCCTCGCCGGCGTGGGCGACCCGGCGCAGGCCGGCCGCCGCGGCCGCCTCGTACACCGCGCGGAACTTCGACGGCGGGTGGCCGACCTCGGCGGAGTCCAGACCGACGGCGCTGATGCGGTGCAGATGGGGCCGGGCTGCCTCGAAGGTCTCCATCGCGGACTCGGCCGACTCGTCCCGCAGGAAGCACATGATCAGCCGCGTGCTGACGCCGTGCCGCTCGGGGCCGCGCTCCAGCGCCCGCGCCAGACCCTCGACGACGGTGCCGATCGGGACGCCGCGCGCGGTGTGCGCCTGCGGGTCGAAGAAGATCTCGGCGTGCCGCACGCCCTGCGCGGCGGCCCGGGCGAGATAGGCGTCGGCGAGGTCGGCGAAGTCCTGCTCGGTGCGGAGCACGGCCATGAGCGCGTAGTACAGGTCCAGGAAGGACTGCAGATCGCTGAAGGAGTAGGCCCGCCGCAGCTCCTCGGTCGAGGCGTACGGCAGGTCGACCCCGTTGCGCTCGGCGAGGGCGAAGGCGAGCTCGGGTTCGAGGGTGCCTTCGATGTGCAGATGGAGTTCGGCCTTCGGGATGCTCACCCCGCAACCGTACAGGTCAGAGACGTTTGGCTAGGTCTGGCGGCGCTTCGGCACGGCGACCCGGCCGAGGTCCTGGGCCACCGTCAGCTCGCCCTCGAAGCCGGCGTCCCGTGCCTGGCGCTCGAAGTCCGCCGGGTCGGTGTAGCGCTGCGAGAAGTGGGTGAGCACCAGATGCCGTACGCCCGACTCCGCCGCCACCCGGGCCGCCTGACCCGCCGTGAGGTGGCCGTGCTCCTCGGCCAGCGCGGCGTCCTCGTCCAGGAAGGTCGACTCGATGACGAGCAGGTCGCAGCCGTCCGCCAGGGCGTACACCGCGTCGCACAGCCGGGTGTCCATCACGAAGGCGAAGCGCTGCCCCGGGCGCGGCTCGCTCACGTCGGCGAGCGTCACCCCGTCCGCCTCGCCCTCGCGCTGCAGCCGCCCCACCGCCGGGCCCGTGATGCCGTGCGCGGCCAGGCGCTCCGGCAGCATGCGGCGCCCGTCGGGCTCGACCAGCCGGTAGCCGTACGCCTCCACCGGGTGCGACAGGCGGCGCGCCTCCAGCAGGAAGGCGGCGGAATCGACCAGCACGACCGCCTCGCCCTTCACCGGTTCCTCGCGCAGGGCCACGGTCTCGCGGTAGGCGGTGGCGTACCGCAGCCGGTCGAAGAAGCGCCGGCCGGACTCCGGGTAGTGGGCCGTGATCGGGTGCGGCACCCGGTCGAGGTTGATCCGCTGGATGACGCCGGCCAGACCCAGGCTGTGGTCCCCGTGAAAGTGGGTCACGCACAGCCGGGTCAGATCGTGCGCCGCGACACCGGCGCGGAGCATCTGGCGCTGGGTGCCCTCGCCGGGGTCGAAGAGGATGCCCTCGGCGTCCCAGCGCAGGAAGTAGCCGTTGTGGTTGCGATGCCGGGTCGGAACCTGGCTGGCCGTGCCGAGCACGACCAATTCACGTGCGGACACAGGGGGTTATCCGGGCGGCCACTCGAGGCCGCGGCCGCCCAGCACGTGGGCGTGCGCGTGGAAGACGGTCTGGCCCGCCCCGGCACCGGTGTTGAAGACGATCCGGTAGCCGGTGTCGTCCACCTTGTCGTCGGCCGCGACCTCGCCCGCCGTCCGCAGCACGTCCGCGGCGAGCTGGGGCGCCTCGGCGGCCAGCGTCGAGGCGTCCGGGTAGTGCGCCTTGGGGATCACCAGGACGTGGGTCGGCGCCTGGGGGTTTATGTCGCGGAACGCGACGGTCGTCGCGGTCTCCCGCACGACGGTCGCGGGCACGCTCCCCGCGACGATCTTGCAGAACAGGCAGTCCGCCTGCGGCTCTCCCGCCACCTGACGCCTCCGTCCAGGGGTTGATCAGTACGTCCGCATGCTACCGGTGCCCGCCGCGCCGACGCGCCGGCGCGGGGCGGGTCGCGCCGGGCCCCGGTTCCGGGGCCCGGCGGCACCTCCGCCGCCACGGCGGAGGGGGACGCTACGGCAAGGGCGGCAAAGGGGGCGCGGTCCGGGCCGGGTTGGCCTCCAGCGCCTCCAGGGCGATGCGGACGGCCTCGTCCAGCTGCGGGTCGCGCCCGGCGGCCCAGTCCTGCGGGGTGTGGACGACCTCCACGTCCGGGTCGACGCCGTGGTTCTCCACGTCCCAGCCCACGCCCTCCAGCCACGTGGCGTACTTCGGCTGGGTGACCAGCGTCCCGTCGACCAGGTGGTAGCGGGAGTCGATGCCGATGACGCCGCCCCAGGTCCTGGTGCCCACCACGGGCCCGATCCCCAGTGCCTTGATGGCCGCGTTGACGATGTCGCCGTCCGAGCCGGAGAACTCGTTGGCGACGGCCACGACGGGCCCGCGCGGCGCGTCCAGCGGGTAGCTGAAGGCGGGCATCCCGCGCGGCAGGTCCCAGCCCACGATCCGCCGCGCCAGCTTCTCCACGACCAGTTGGGAGGTGTGGCCGCCGCGGTTCTCCCGCACGTCCACGACCAGACCCTCCCGGACGACCTCCACCCGCAGGTCGCGGTGGATCTGGGCCCAGCCGGAGCCGACCATGTCGGGCACGTGCAGATACCCCAGCCGTCCGCCGGACAGCTCGTGCACGTGGGCCCGGCGCCCGGCGACCCAGTCGTGGTAGCGCAGCGGCTCCTCGTCCGCGATGGGCACCACGACGACATGGCGCACCGCGCCTCCGTCGGCCGGGGCGACGGTGAGTTCGACGGGCTTGCGCACGGTGCCGAGGAGCAGCGGACCCGGGCCGGCCAGCGGGTCGACCGGCCGTCCGTCGACGGCGAGGATCGCGTCGCCGGCACGGACCGCGACGCCCGGCGCGGCCAGCGGGGAGCCGGCGCGCGGGTCGGAGGTCTCCGAGGGCAGCACCCGCTCCACGCGCCACACGCCGTCCGCGTCGCGGGCGAGGTCCGCGCCGAGCAGGCCCTGGCCGTGCAGGGAGTCGCCGCGGCCGCCGGGCGGGGTGACGTAGGCGTGCGAGGTGCCCAGTTCGCCCGCGACCTCCCAGAGCAGGTCGACGAGGTCGTCGTGGGTGGCGACCCGGTCCAGGACGGGCCGGTAGCGGTCGCGCACGCCGTCCCAGTCGACGCCGCCCATGTCGGCGCGCCAGAAGTTGTCCCGCATCAGGCGGTGGGCCTCGTCGTACATCTGCCGCCACTCGGCGTGCGGGTCCACCGTGACGCGGACGCGGGAGAGGTCGACGGTGACGTTGCTGTCGGTCTCGTCGTCGGACGGCGCCGACTTGTGGTCGGCCGCCGCGACCCGCAGCCGGTGGCCGGACGTCACCAGCACCTTGTTGCCGTCGCCGCTGACGGCGTAGTCGTCGGTGTCGTCGGCGATGTCCTCCACCCGCAGCTGCTTGAGGTCGTACCGCTCCAGCGCGCTGGACGGCGGCTCGGCCTCGGGCGAGGCGAGGCTCGCGCCCAGGACGCCCTGCAGGGGGTGGCGCAGCCACAGGACGCCGTCCTTGGCGGCCCGCAGCGTGGAGTAGCGGGCCGCCTCGACCGGGAACGGGACGATGCGGTCGGCCAGGCCCTCGGCGTCCACCTTCGTGACGGGGGTGCGGGGCCGGTCCTCGCCGTCCTCCTTGCGGGAGTCCTTCTTGCCCTCCTCCTGGCCGCGGTCGTCGCCGTCCTTGTCCTCGGCAGAGGAGTCGACGGGCCGCCCGTGGCGCTGCGGGCCGAAGGGCGAGGGCGTGGTGGCGGCGAGGGTGATCAGGTGGGGGCGGCAGGCCCCGAGGAAGGCGAGGTCGAAGACGTGCTCGTCGTAGACCGGGTCGAAGGAGCGCTCGGAGAGGAACGCCAGGTGCTTTCCGTCGGAGGTGAAGGCGGGCGAGTAGTCCCGGAAGCGCAGCGGGGTCGCGTCGACGACCGTGAGGTCCGCGGTCGAGGCGAGCTTGAGCTGGCGCAGCGGGTCGGGCCCGGCGTGGGACCAGGCGAGCCAGGCCGAGTCGGGCGAGAAGGCGAGGCCGCTCGCGTGGCCGTGCTCGCCCTCGACGACGGTGCGGACCTCGCCGGTCTGCGCCTCGACGAGCAGCACCCGGCCGTCGTGCGAGGCGACGGCGATCCGGTGGCCGTCCGGGGAGACGGTCATGGACAGGACCCGGCCGAGCCGTCCCGCGGCCAGCCGACGGGGCGCGGCCGTGCCGGTGCCCGCCGCGGGGGCGATCTCCAGCGCGTCCTCGCCCTCGGCGTCGGTGACCCACACCACCTGCTGGTCGCCCTCGCCGCCGAACACCCGCGGCAGCCGGGTGCGCACCCCCGGCTCGGCGGACAGCGCCCGCGCCGGGCCGCCGCGGTGGGTGACCCAGTGCGTGGTACCGCGGATCTCGACGGCGCTGCCGCGGCCGGTGTGGTCGGGCCGGGCGTCGCCGAGGTGGTGGGCGGCGCGCACGGGGTGCGGCTGCAGGTCGGTCCGCTGACCGCCGAGGCGGACGTCGAGCGGACGGGCCTCGGCGCCGTCCAGGTCGTCCAGCACGAACAGCCGCCCGGTGCTGGTGTAGACGACGCGAGTGCCGTCGGTGGCGGCCTGCCGCGCGTAGAAGCCGCCGTCCTCCACGGCGGTGTGGCGGCGCAGGTCGCTGCCGTCGGGGAGGCTGGAGTAGAGCGCGCCGACGCCCTCGTGGTCGGAGAGGAAGGCGATCCTCTCCGCCACCCACATCGCGCACTCCAGGTTGCCGTCCAGGCCGGCGTGGATCCGCTCGAACTCCCCGTCGCCCGTGCGGTCGATCCACAGCTTGCCCGCCGTGCCGCCGCGGTAGCGCTTCCAGGCCGCGGCCTCGCGGCCCATCGTCGCCGACAGCAGCAGCACGGCCCCGTCCGGCCCGTAGGCGACGTCCCCGACCGGCCCGTACGGCAGCGTCCGCGCGGGACCCCCGTCCACCGGGATCGCCCGCGCCCAACTGCGGCGCAGCGACGCCTGCCCGGAGGTGCTGACGGCCAGCACGTCGCCGCCGGGCGTCCAGCCGCGCACGGAGGTGCGGCTGCCCCAGTACGTCAGGCGTTTCGACGGCCCGCCGTCGGTGGCCGCGACGTGCACCTCGGGTGCGCCGTCGCGTGTGGAGGTCCACGCGATGCGCGCCCCGTCGGGCGAGAACCGCGGATGGCCGACCGGCATGTTGTCCGCGCTGACCCGCCAGGCCCGACCGGTGCCGTCCAGCGGGGCGGCCCAGACGTCGTCCTCGGCGGTGAAGGTGATCAGGTCACCGTGCAGGTGCGGGAAGCGGAGGTACGCGGGGTGCGAAGGCTGCGTCACGCCGTCACATTAACCACCCGGTGCTCCGGTGGTCAGGGGTTTTCGATCTCATTGCCCCGAGGGGGATTCCGGGCCGCCCCGGGCCGCCGGGTGCCGGTCAGCCCCAGCGTCCGGTGCGGCCGAGCAGGAGGGCGGTGGCGGCGACGCCGGCGGTGGAGGTGCGCAGGACGCTCGCGCCGAGGCGGTAGGGCTTGGCACCGGCGGCGGCGAAGGCGTCGAGTTCCTCCGGGGAGACCCCGCCCTCGGGGCCGACGACCAGGACGATCTCGCCCTCGGGCGGCAACGGGGCGGTGGCGAGCGGCTCGGAGCCCTCCTCGTGGAGGACGGCGGCGAACGCGGCCCCGGACAGCAGCGCGGCCAGCCGGCGGGTCGTCATCGGTTCGGCGATCTCGGGGAACCTCAGCCGCCGGGCCTGCTTGGCGGCCTCCCGGGCGGTGGAACGCCACTTGGCGAGGGACTTGGCGCCGCGCTCGCCCTTCCACTGGGTGATGCAGCGCGCGGCGGCCCAGGGCACGACCGCGTCGACACCGACCTCCGTCATGGTCTCGACGGCGAGTTCACCGCGGTCGCCCTTGGGCAGCGCCTGGACGACCGTGATCCGCGGCCGGGGCTCGGGCTCCTCCCGGACGTCCGCGACGGCGACCTCGAGCGTGTCCTTGCCGTCGACGGCCGCCACGGTGCCGTACGCGCCGCGTCCGAGGCCGTCGGTGAGGACGATCTCCTCGCCGACGCGCAGCCTGCGCACGGCGACCGCGTGCCGGCCCTCGGGGCCGGAGAGCGTGATGCGGTCCGGGCCCAGCGCCTCCGGGTCGACGACGAAGACGGGGGCGGTCACGGCGCGGTCCGTGCGCGGAGGTCGGTCGGTGCGGCCATGCGCCCATCGTTTCACGACGCGAAGGGGCCCGTGGTCCGGGGTGTTTCCCCCCGGCCCACGGGCCCGCGGACGTCCAGGCCGTGCCTAGCGTCCGTTGAACGCGTCCTTCAGCCGGGAGAACAGCCCCTGCTGGCCCGGCTGGAACTGCCCCGTGGGCCGTTCCTCGCCGCGCAGCTTCGCCATGCGGCGCAGCAGCTCCTCCTGCTCCGGGTCGAGCTTGGTCGGGGTCTGCACCTCGACGTGCACGATGAGGTCGCCCCGGCCGCCGCCCCGCAGATGCGTGATGCCGCGCTGGTGGAGCGGGATCGACTGGCCGGACTGCGTGCCGGGCCGGATGTCGATCTCCTCCAGCCCGTCCAGGGTCTCCAGCGGGACCTTGGTGCCCAGTGCCGCGGCCGTCATCGGGATGGTGACGGTGCAGTGCAGGTCGTCACCGCGCCGCTGGAACATCTGGTGCGGGAGTTCCCGGATCTCGACGTAGAGGTCGCCGGCGGGGCCACCGCCGGGGCCGACCTCGCCCTCGCCCGCGAGCTGGATGCGGGTGCCGTTGTCGACACCGGCCGGGATCTTGACGGTCAGGGTGCGCCGGGACCGGATCCGGCCGTCGCCCGCGCACTCCGGGCACGGGGTCGGGACGACGGTGCCGAAGCCCTGGCACTGGGGGCACGGCCGGGAGGTCATGACCTGGCCGAGGAAGGACCGCGTGACCTGCGAGACCTCACCGCGGCCGCGACACATGTCACACGTCTGCGCGGACGTGCCCGGGGCGGCGCCCTCGCCGTGGCAGGTGTTGCAGATGACGGCCGTGTCGACCTGGATGTCCTTGGTCGTGCCGAAGGCCGCCTCGTCCAGCTCGATCTCCAGCCGGATCATCGCGTCCTGGCCGCGCCGGGTGCGCGAGCGCGGACCGCGCTGGGACGCCGTGCCGAAGAAGGCGTCCATGATGTCGCTGAAGTTGCCGAAGCCCTGGCCGAAGCCGGCGCCCGCGCCGGCCCCGCCGCCGTTGGCGGACAGCGGGTCGCCGCCGAGGTCGTAGACCTGCTTCTTCTGCGGGTCCGAGAGCACCTCGTAAGCGGCGTTGATCTCCTTGAACCGCTCCTGCGTCTTCGGGTCCGGATTGACGTCCGGGTGCAGCTCTCGCGCGAGACGGCGGAATGCCTTCTTGATCTCGTCCGGGCTTGCGTCGCGGCGCACGCCGAGCACGGCGTAATAGTCCGTGGCCACTACGACTCCGCCAGGATCTGTCCGACGTAACGTGCCACTGCGCGTACCGCTCCCATCGTTCCGGGGTAGTCCATGCGGGTCGGTCCGACCACGCCGAGTTTCGCCACCGCCTCGTCGCCCGAACCGTAGCCGACGGAGACGACCGATGTGGAGTTCAGGCCCTCATGGAAGTTCTCGTGACCGATTCTCACCGTCACGCCAGAGTCCTTGGCCTCGCCCAGCAGCTTGAGGAGCACCACCTGCTCCTCGAGCGCCTCCAGCACCGGGCGGATCGTCAGCGGGAAGTCGTGCCCGAAGCGGGTCAGGTTGGCCGTGCCGCCGAGCATGATCCGCTCCTCGGTCTCCTCGACCAGGGTCTCCAGGAGTGTGGCGAGGACCACCTGGACGGAGGGCCGGTCGTCGGGCTCGAAGCCCTCGGGAAGCTCCTGCACCAGCGGCGGGACGTCGCTGAACCGGCGCCCCACCACCCGGCTGTTCAGCCGGGCGCGCAGGTCGGCCAGCACGGTCTCGCCGACCGGTGCGGGGGCGTCCACCAGCCGCTGCTCCACCCGTCCGGTGTCCGTGATCAGCACGAGCATGATCCGGGCCGGGGCGAGCGCGAGCAGTTCGACGTGGCGCACGGTCGAGCGGGTGAGCGACGGGTACTGGACGATCGCGACCTGCCGGGTGAGCTGCGCCAGCAGCCGGACCGTGCGGGCCACCACGTCGTCGAGGTCGACGGCGCCGTCCAGGAAGTTCCCGATGGCCCGGCGCTCGGCGCCCGACAGGGGCTTGACGCTGGTGAGCCGGTCGACGAAGAGCCGGTAGCCCTTGTCGGTCGGCACGCGGCCGGCGCTGGTGTGGGGCTGCTGGATGTAGCCCTCCTCCTCCAGCACGGCCATGTCGTTGCGGACGGTCGCCGGGGACACGCCGAGGGCGTGCCGCTCGGTGAGCGCCTTCGAGCCGACCGGCTCCTCGGTGCCCACGTAGTCCTGGACGATGGCACGCAGCACTTCCAGCCGTCGTTCACTGAGCATCGCGCACCTCCAGTCGCTCGGTCACCGTGCGGGTCGTGTCGCCCCCCGCGGCCTGGCACTCCACTTCCCTGAGTGCCAGTTTTCCCCAAGTCAGTGTACGGCGGGGTGGCAAGACCTCGGCAAGGGCCGTCCACAGGTCCGGCCCAAGGCGCCCTCGCCCCGCCACCGTAGCGGGCGCGGGGCGTCCCGCGGGGATACCGTCACGTTGTGGAGAACACACCGACCGCGCCGGACTCCCCCGGCTGGGAGCAGCTCGCACCGGGGGTGGCCCGGCGGCGGCTGCCCTTCCTCGACGTGACGGTCGGGGTCGTCGTCGGCGACCAGGGCGTGCTCCTGGTCGACACGGGGTCCTCGGTCGCCGAGGGCGCCCTGCTGCGCCGGCAGGTCCGCGAACTGACCGGGCGGGACGTGACCCACATCGCACTCACCCACGGTCACTTCGACCACGTCTTCGGCACCGCCGCCTTCAAGGGCGTCCAGGTCTTCGGGGACATGGCCCTCGACGCCTACCTGGACCGCGAGCGCTTCTCGCTGGGCCGGGACGCGGTCGGGCACGGCGCCGGCGAGGCCGAGTCCACACAGGCGGCGGACGCCCTCGTCCGCCCCGGTCATCTCGTGGACGGCTCGTACGAGCTCGACCTCGGCGGCGACCGGCAGGTCCTGCTGGTCCACCCGGGTGACGGGCACACCACCCACGACCTGGTGGTCGTCGTGCCGGGGACGCCGGCCGTGGTCTTCTGCGGCGACCTCGTCGAGGAGTCGGGCGAACCGCAGGCCGGTCCCGACGCCGCGCCGCACGCCTGGCCCGGCACCCTCGACCGCCTGCTGTGGCTGGGCGGCGAGACGGCGCTCTACGTACCGGGCCACGGCGCCGTGGTCGACGCGCGCTTCGTCCGCGCCCAACGGGACGCGCTGACGGCCCGATTCGGATCCGCCTGAGCGTTCGGCCGCACGGATACGATCCCTGGCATGCGCAGCCGCAGCTACGACCCCGACCTCACCCCTCCCTGGAAACGGCCCGCCACGCCCGCCCCCGAGGTCGCGGCCGAGCGGGACCTGGTCGTGGAGGAGGTGTCCACCGGTTTCTGCGGCGCGGTCGTCCGCTGCGAGAAGACCGCCGAGGGCCCCACGGTCACCCTCGAGGACCGCTTCGGCAAGCACCGCGTGTTCCCGATGGCACCCCGTGGCTTCCTCCTGGAGGGCCGCGTCGTGACGCTCGTCCGCCCCTCCGCCGCCGCCCCTCCGGCGGGCCCCCGGCTGACCGCCTCCGGCTCCCTCGCCGTCCCCGGCGCCCGGGCCCGGGTCGCCCGGGCCGGGCGGATCTACGTCGAGGGCCGCCACGACGCGGAGCTCGTCGAACGGGTCTGGGGCGACGACCTGCGGGTCGAGGGCGTCGTCGTCGAGTACCTCGACGGCGTCGACGACCTCCCCGCCATCGTCGCCTCCTTCGCCCCCGGCCCGGACGCCCGCCTCGGCGTGCTCGTCGACCACCTCGTGCCGGGCAGCAAGGAGTCCCGTATCGCCGCCGAGGTCACCGGCGAGCACGTCCTGGTCGCCGGCCACCCCTACATCGACGTCTGGGAGGCCGTGAAGCCCGGCTCCCTCGGCATCCCCGCCTGGCCGTCCGTCCCGCGCGGCCAGGACTGGAAGACCGGCGTGTGCCGCGCCCTGGGCTGGCCGGAGAACACCGGCGCCGCCTGGCAGCGGATCCTGGGCTCCGTCCACTCCTACAAGGACCTGCAACCGGAGCTGCTGGGCCGGGTGGAGGAGCTGATCGACTTCGTCACGGCGCCGGGGTGAGCCTCAGTCGACCAGGTCCCTGACCACCGCGTCCGCGAGCAGGCGGCCGCGCAGGGTGAGGACCGCGCGGCCTTCACGGTAAGGACCGGGATCCAGGAGGCCATCCCTTACGGCGTGCTCCGCGGCCTCGGCGCCCGCCGGTGCGAGGACGTCCAGCGGGCAGCCGTCGGAGAGCCGCAGCTCCAGCAGGATGCGCTCCACCCGGCGGTCCTCGTCGGCCAGCACCTCGCGCCCCGCTCCGGGGCTGCGCCCCTCGGCGAGCGCCGCCGCGTACGCCGCCGGGTGCTTCACGTTCCACCACCGCACCCCGCCGACGTGGCTGTGCGCCCCCGGGCCGGCGCCCCACCAGTCCGCGCCGGTCCAGTACAGCTCGTTGTGGCGGCACCTGGCCGCCGTCGAGGTGGCCCAGTTCGACACCTCGTACCAGCCGAATCCGGCCCCCGCCAGTCGCTCCTCCGCGATCAGGTAGCGGTCGGCGTGCACGTCGTCGTCCGTCATCGGCACCTCGCCGCGCCGGATCCGGCGGGCCAGCTGCGTGCCCTCCTCCACGATCAGCGCGTACGCCGACACATGGTCCGGGCCCGCGCCGATCGCGGCGTCCAGCGACGCCCGCCAGTCGTCGTCCGACTCCCCGGGCGTGCCGTAGATCAGGTCCAGGTTAACGTGCTCGAACCCCGCCGCCCGGGCCTCCGCCACGCACTGCTCCGGGCGCCCGGGCGTGTGCCGCCGGTCCAGCACCTGCAGCACGTGCGGGCGGGCGCTCTGCATCCCGAACGAGATCCGGTTGTACCCCCCGGCCCGCAGTTCCCCCAGGTACGCGGGGTCCACGGACTCCGGGTTCGCCTCGGTGGTGACCTCGGCGCCCTCCGCCAGGCCGAACTCGTCGCGAATCGCCCCCAGCATGCGGACGAGGTCCGCGGCCGGCAGCAGGGTGGGGGTGCCGCCGCCGACGAACACCGTCTCGACGCGGCGGGGGTCGTCGCCGAGGACCTTGCGGGCCAGCCGGATCTCGTCGATCAGGGTGTCCGCGTAGTTCTCCCGCGAGGCGAGCACACCGCCGGTGCCGCGCAGCTCGGCGGCGGTGTAGGTGTTGAAGTCGCAGTAGCCGCAGCGGGTGGCGCAGTAGGGGACGTGGAGGTAGAAGCCCAGCGGGCGGGACTCCGCGCCGCGGAGGGCGGCGGGCGGGAGCGCCCCGTCCTCGGGCATGGGCTCGCCGTCGGGCAGTACGGATGGCATGCCCCCCATTGTCCGTCATCCCCCACGGGGGGCTGCGCCGCGGCGGGGGGTGCCCCTTGCGGCCCGTGCCTCGTCTGCGGCGCCGTTTGTGGTTGCGGTTGGGGTTTCTCCCCCACCCGCCCTCCCGATTGCCCGGCGCAGTCAGGCACCGCGCCGCTGCATGTGTGGGTGGGCCGGGTGCGGGGCCTCCGGGGCTGGGCATTCTGGACGCATATTTACGTGCGTGGCGGGCACCTGCTCTTCTCACCCCGGGTGCCGCACACAAATACGCCCAGTGTCCAGAACGCCCACCCCTACGACCCCGCCCCCTCCGTCTCGCTACGCGCCTGATCCCCGGAGGGGGGTCAAAGGGGGAACACCCCTCCGCCACGACAACGCGCCGGAACACCGGAACCCGGCACTCGCACTCACGATGGCTCGACATCTACGAGGCGGCGTGGACCGACGGCTCCACGCTCGCAGGCCACACCTGTCCACACTGCGAACGCGCCGATCTGAACCTGGTCTTCATGGGATCCATCTGGGGATGCCACAGAACCGAGACCGGCAAGTTCTGGAGCCGGGGCGCCGCAGAGCGCGAGAAGCCCGTGCCCAACTACACCCTTGTTCCGCCGGAGTAGGCCCTGTGCGATCCCTTCCCGCGGGCGCCGCGCTGCCCCGATGTGGCGGCGCGCTCAGGTCGGCGGAGGGGCCCCTTTCCGTCTCACCCCCTCCGGGGATCAGGCGCGCTACGAGACGGAGGGGACGGGGTCGTAGGGGTGGGCGTTCTGGACACTGGGCGTATTTGTGTGCGGCACCCGGGGCAAGGAGAGCAGGTGCCCGCCATGCACGTAAATATGCGTCCAGAATGCCCAGCCCCGGAGGCCCCGCACCCGGCCCACCCACACACGCGCGAGGCCCGCACCGACCGCGCCGGATGGGGGCACCCCCGGCCGAAGGCTGGGGGAGGGAGGGCGGGCGGGGGACAGCCCGCCGCAGGCGCAAACGACCCGCACACAACCACCGGCCTCAAGGGGCGACCCCCGCACACAACGGCGCCGCACCCTCATTGGGCCTGAAGCACGAGCAACGCGAGATCATCATCCGGCGGCGCCACGTCGTACTCGTGCACCGCCCGCCGGATCCGCTCCGCCACCCCCGCCGCCCCCAGCCCCGCGCAAGCCGCCAGCACGGCCGCCAGCCCGTCGTCGTCGTCGAACTGACGGCTCCCGTTGCGCCGCTCCGTCACCCCGTCGGTGACGCACAGCAGCGTGTCCCCCGGCGCCAGGCGGAACGATTCGCTGCGGTACCGCGCGTCGTCGGTGATCCCCAGCAGTATCTGCGGCGCCGCCGCGGGCCGCACCGTGCCCCCCACCGTGAGGAGCAGCGGCAGAGGGTGGCCGGCACTCGCCAGGGTGCACAGAGCACCACCGCCGCCCACGCCCGCCTCCACGTCACCCGCCGCGAAGCCCCCCTCCGGGAAGCCCCCCTCGGAGAGGCGCCCCTCGGAGAGGCCCCCCTCGGAGAGGCGTCCCTCGGAGAGGCGTCCCTCGGAGAGGCCCCCCTCCGGCACGATCTCCCCGTACAGCAGGGACAGGAACCGCGGCCCCGGGTCCCACCCCGGGCCGAGGGCGTCGCCGAGCGTGGCCGCCGCGGCCTCGTCCGCGAGCGCGCGGTTGAGGCGGTCGAGGACCTCCGCGACGCCGTACCCCTCACGCGCGAGGAGCCGCATGATGGGCCGGGCGAGACCGGTGACCGCGGCGGCCTCGGGCCCGTTGCCCTGGACGTCGCCGAGGGCGAAGCACCAGCGGCCCCCGCCGGCGGGGAAGAGGTCGTAGAAGTCTCCGCCGACGACGTCCGCGCGCGTCGGCTCGTAGACCACGGCCGTGTCGACGCCCGGCACGGCGCCGATCCCGGCGGGCAGCAGGCCGCGCTGCAGGACCCTGCTGATCATGGCCTGCCGCGCGTACTGGCGGGCGGTGCCGACCGCGAGCGCGACCCTCCGCGCGAAGTCCTCGATGAGGCCGATGACCTCGTCGGGGAAGCGCATCAGCCCGGTGCGCCCGAGGAGCAGGGTGCCGTGGCAGCGGCCGCCGGTGACCAGGGGGCAGGCGAGCGCCGCGCCGGCCGCGTCCGCGCCGTGGGCGGTCGCGGGCCACGGCCAGGGCACGGCGCCGGCGCGGGTGCCCGGGGGCGGCGGTTCCTTCTCCAGCACCATGCGGAGCCCGTCGATGCGGCTTTCCGCCGCGTGCCAGACACGGGCCAGCCGCGGCTCGGTGTTCTCGGGTCCGTCCCCGGACAGCCAGACGGCGCACCAGTCGGCGAGCCGGGGGACGAGCAGCTGCCCGGCGAGGGAGGCGATCATGTCCTCGTCGAGCTGTCCGGCGAGCAGGTCGGAGGCCTCGGCGAGAAAGGAGAGCGAGCCGCGGCTGATCCATTCGCTGTCGTGCCGCCGCAGGCCGCGGTGCGGCATGGGCGACAGGATCTCGGTCGCGCGCAGTCCGCGGAACAGGGCGCGGTCGGCCTCGGGGGCCGGCGGAAGGACGCCGCCGGGTTCGCGGTCCGCGGCCAGCCGGCACCAGATGGTCTTGCGGTCGCGCCGGTAGGTGATGCCCCACTCCTCGGAGAGCGCGGAGACGAGCTGCAGTCCGCGCCCGCCGTCGCGGCCCTCGCGGGCGAGTTCGGCCCGGTCCCGCACGACGCGGGTGGGGTGGTGGTCGGAGACCTCGACGACGAGACCGCCCTCCTCGTCCCCTCGCGGTCCCGCGCTCTCCAGCCGGCAGAGCAACTCGACCGTGGTGCCCGCGTGGATGACCGCGTTGGTGACGAGCTCGCTCACCAGGAGCACCGCGTCGTCCACGAGGTGGTCGCCGATGCTCTCGGCCGGCCATGGCTCCTCCGTGGTCCACTCGGCCAGGGCCGCGCGGACGAACTTCCGCGCCGCGCACGCCGCGAGCTGATTCCCCGGCAGGCTGGTCCGGGAAACGAACTCCCGTGGCATGGAATCTGGCCCCACTGTGCGGCTCCCGAGCAGATCCGGCATTGCGCCCTTAACGGCAGGTCCAGCGTGACAGACTGAGCGCGCTCATAAGCGCCGAGTCACCGAAGAAGGCCGTCATGGCTCTTAAATCGGCTGTTCCCGCCCCGAAAACAGCCGCTCCCGGCCGTCCGCGTGTCGTCGACCCGCCGCCGGACGGGGAGTGGATACGGGCGGCGGAGCTGCGGCCGCTGCTGACGGCGATGCGCTCGCTGTGCGACGGCGACTTCCGCGTACGGCTGGGCGACGGGGCGGACGGGGTGCTGGCCGAACTCGCCGGAACGTTCAACCGGATCGTCGCGCGGGAGCAGCACCTGTCCTCCGAACTGGCCCGGGTCAAGCGGGAGGTCGTACGCCGGGGCAGGCTGGACGAGCGGCTCGCGGAGAGCCCCGGGCAGGGCTCCTGGGCGATGAGCGTGCAGGCGGCGAACTCCCTGATCGACGCGCTGGTCATCCCGGCGGCGAACGCCACCCGCGTACTGGACGCCGTGGCGGGCGGCGACTTGACGCAGCGGGTGGATCTGCACGACGGCAGCCGGCCGCTCCGCGGGGACCTGCGCAGGCTCGGCCGGGCGGTCAACCGCATGGTGGACCAGCTGTCGCTGTTCACCGGGGAGGTGACCCGGGTCGCCCGCGAGGTCGGCACGGACGGCCGCCTGGGCGGTCGGGCCAAGGTGCGCGGGCTGTCGGGCAGTTGGCGGGACGTGACCGAGGCCGTCAACACGATGGCGGCCCGGCTGACCGCGCAGGTCCGTGACATCGCGCTGGTGACGACGGCGGTGGCGCGGGGCGACCTGACCCGCGAGGTGACGGTCGAGGCGACCGGTGAACTGCTGGAGCTCAAGCTCACCGTCAACACGATGGTGGGCCAGCTGTCGGCCTTCGCGGACGAGGTCACCCGCGTCGCCCGCGAGGTCGGCACCGAAGGACAGCTCGGCGGCCGCGCCCAGGTCCGCGGCGTCTCCGGGGTCTGGAAGGACCTCACCGACAACGTCAACTTCATGGCGTCCAACCTCACCTCCCAGGTCCGCAACATCGCCCAGGTGACGACGGCGGTCGCCAACGGCGACCTCTCGCAGAAGATCACCGTCGACGCGCAGGGTGAGATCCTCCAGCTGAAGTCGACGATCAACACGATGGTGGGCCAGCTGTCGGCCTTCGCGGACGAGGTCACCCGCGTCGCCCGCGAGGTCGGCACCGAAGGACAGCTCGGCGGCCGCGCCCAGGTCCGCGGCGTCTCCGGGGTCTGGAAGGACCTCACCGACAACGTCAACTTCATGGCCGACAACCTGACCTCCCAGGTCAGGAACATCGCCCAGGTCGCCACCGCCGTCGCCCAGGGAGACCTCGGGAAGACCATCACGGTGGAGGCCAAGGGGGAGATCCTGGAGCTCAAGTCGACCATCAACACCATGGTCGACCAGCTCTCCGCCTTCGCGGACGAGGTCACCCGCGTCGCCCGCGAGGTCGGCACCGAGGGCAACCTCGGCGGTCAGGCCCAGGTCCGCGGCGTCTCCGGAGTCTGGAAGGACCTCACCGACAACGTCAACTTCATGGCGTCCAACCTCACCTCCCAGGTCCGCAACATCGCCCAGGTGACGACGGCGGTCGCCAACGGCGACCTGTCGAAGAAGATCACCGTCGACGCCCGCGGCGAGATCCTGGAGCTGAAGGACACCATCAACACGATGGTCGACCAGCTGCGCGGCTTCGCGGACGAGGTGACCCGCGTGGCCCGCGAGGTCGGCACCGAGGGCCGGCTCGGCGGCCGCGCCCAGGTCCGCGGCGTCTCCGGAGTCTGGAAGGACCTCACCGACAACGTCAACTTCATGGCCGACAACCTGACCTCCCAGGTCAGGAACATCGCCCAGGTCGCCACCGCCGTCGCCCAGGGCGATCTGTCGAAGAAGATCGACGTGGACGCGCGCGGCGAGATCCTGGAGCTGAAGACGACCATCAACACCATGGTGGACACGTTGTCGTCCTTCTCCTCCGAGGTGACCCGGGTCGCCCGCGAGGTCGGCAGCGAGGGTCAGCTGGGCGGCCAGGCCCGCGTCGAGGGCGTGTACGGCACCTGGAAGCGCCTGACGACCGGCGTGAACGAGCTGGCGTCCAACCTCACCACCCAGGTGCGCGCCATCGCCGAGGTGGCCTCCGCCGTCGCCCAGGGCGACATGTCGCGCAGCATCGCCGTCGAGGCGCAGGGCGAGGTCGCCGAGCTGAAGAACGACATCAACCTGATGGTGGCCAACCTCCGCGAGACGACCCGCGCCAAGGACTGGCTGGAGTCCAACCTGGCACGGCTGGCCGGTCTGATGCAGGGGCACCGGGATCTGATGGAGGTCGCGGACCTCATCCTGCGCGAGCTGACCCCGCTGGTGAACGCCCAGTACGGGGCCTTCTTCCTCGCCGAGACCGACGCCGCGCGGGGCGGCGCCGCCCAGCTGCGCGCCCCGCGCGGCCTCGCCTTCATCGCGGGCTACGGATCGGCGCAGGGCGCCACCGTGGACACCCCGGGCATGCCCGGCCACGGTCTCGTACGGCAGGCGGCGATGGAGAAGAAGCGCATCCTGGTGGAGGAGGCGCCGCCCGACTACATCACGATCAACTCTGGCCTCGGCCGGGCCGCCCCGGCCAGCGTGGTGATCATCCCGATCCTCTTCGAGGACGAGTTGCTCGGCGTCATCGAACTGGCCTCCTTCTCCCGCTTCTCCGACGTCCACCTGGCGTTCTTCGACCAGTTCGTCACCACCATCGGCGTCGCGATCAACACGATCATCGCCAACTCGCGCACGGAGTCCCTGCTGTCGGAGTCCCAGCGGCTCGCCCAGCAGCTGCAGGAGCGCTCGGACGAGCTCCAGCGCCAGCAGGCCGAGCTGCAGCGCTCCAACGCCGAACTGGAGGAGAAGGCGGCCCTGCTGGCCACCTCCTCGCAGTACAAGTCCGAGTTCCTGGCCAACATGTCGCACGAGTTGCGCACCCCGCTCAACTCGCTGCTGATCCTGGCCCGGCTGCTCGCCGACAACCCCGACGGGCATCTGTCGGAGCAGGAGGTGCACTTCGCCACCACGATCCACCGCTCCGGCTCGGACCTGCTGCAACTGATCAACGACATCCTGGACCTGTCCAAGATCGAGGCCGGCCGGATGGACCTCCGCCCCAAGAAGCTGCCGCTGATCAAGCTGCTGGACTACGTGCACGCCACCTTCCGCCCGATCACCCTCGACCGCGGCCTGGTCTTCGACGTCACGGTCGGCGAGGACGTGCCGCGCGAGATGTACTCGGACGAGCAGCGGCTCCAGCAGGTGCTGCGCAACCTGCTCTCCAACGCGATCAAGTTCACCTCCCAGGGACGGGTGGAGCTGCGCGTGTCGCGCTGCGAGGGCGGCGACGACCGGATCGCCTTCGCCGTACGGGACACGGGCATAGGCATCGCCGGTGACAAACTCCCGGTGATCTTCGAGGCGTTCCAGCAGGCCGACGGCACCACCAACCGCAAGTACGGCGGCACCGGGCTGGGTCTGTCCATCAGCCGGGAGATCGCGGGGCTGCTCGGCGGCCGTATCGTCGCCGAGAGCGAGCCCGGCAGGGGCAGCACCTTCACGCTCTACGTCCCGGCGGTGTATCCGGGCCATGGCGGCGCGGGCGAGCCCGAGCCGCAGCACGCGCCGGCCGGCGGCCCTGGGGGCCCCGGGGAGGCCGGGGGCGGCCCCTCGCCCCTCCCGGCGGCGTACGAGGGGGACGGCAGGGCGCCCGGACCGCCCGGGCCGGGCGCGCAGGACGGTCATGACGGCACATGGCCCACCTCGAGCCGGATCGACGAGTGGCGCGACGGCCGGGCCGGCCGGGTCCTGTCCGGCAATCGCGTGCTGATCGTCGACGACGACATCCGCAACGTCTTCGCCCTCACCCACGTGCTGGGCCGGATCGGGATGCCCGTCCTGTACGCGGAGAACGGCCGCGAGGGCATCGAGGCACTGGAGCGGAACCCCGACATCGCCCTCGTGCTGATGGACATCATGATGCCGGAGATGGACGGGTACGAGACGATCGAGGCCGTCCGCCGCACCCCGCGCTTCGCCGAACTGCCGATCATCGCCCTCACGGCGAAGGCGATGCCGGGCGACCGCGAGCGTTCCATGGCCTGCGGCGCCAACGACTACGTGCCCAAACCCGTGGACGTGGACCGCCTGCTGCACGCGGCGCACCGGCTGCTCGACCCCGAGGCGGCGCGGGACGGCGAACGCCCGGGTACCGGCCCCGACGACCCCGCGAGGCCCGCGTCGTGAACCCCGGCACCACAGGGACGGTCGCCGGCTCCGCGGGCATCCTCCTCGTCGACGACATGGAGGACAACCTGGTCGCCCTGGAGGCCATCCTCGGCACGCTCAACCGGCCGCTGGTCCGCGCCCGTTCCGGTGAGGAGGCGATGAAGGCGCTGCTGCGCCAGGAGTTCGCGGTGGTGCTGCTCGACGTGCTGATGCCCGGCATGGACGGGTTCGAGACCGCCTCGAACATCAAGCGCCTCAACCAGACCAAGGACATCCCGATCATCTTCCTGACCGGGAACGACCTGGACACCACCTTCGCGTTCCGCGGCTACGCCACCGGCGCGGCGGACTACCTCACCAAGCCCTTCGACCCCTGGGTGCTGCGGGCCAAGGTGACGGTCTTCCTGGACCTGCACCACAAGACCCGCCAGTTGCGGGGCCTGCTGGAGCGCGACCGGGACCGGCTGGACGCCATCGAGCAGCGCCTGGCGGCCGTCGAGCGGCAACTCGCCGCCGACGGCCGGCCGGACGTCACCGCGCTCGCCCACCGCGTGGCCCGGCTGGAACGCGCGTTGCGCGGCGCGGACCTGCCGGGCCCCAGGGTGGGCGGCTGACGCGGGCTCAGCTCTCCCGCGTACCGGCGTACATGTCGTCGATCAGGTCCTTGAACTCACGCTCCACGACGGGCCGCTTGAGCTTCAGGCTCGGCGTGAGGTCGCCGTGCTCGACGTCCAGGTCGCGCGGGAGGATGCGGAAGGTCTTGATCTGCTGCCAGCGCTGCAGCTCCTCGTTGACCCGCCGCACGTAGCCGTCGATGAGGGCGCGCACCTGCTCGGAGCCGACGACCTCCGCGTAGCTCCGGCCCTCCAGGCCGTTCTCCTTCGCCCAGCCGAGGATGGTGGGCTCGTCGAGGGCGAACAGGGCGGTGCAGAAGTTGCGGTCGGCGCCGATCACCAGGATGTTGCTGATGAACGGACAGGCGGCCTTGAACTGGCCCTCGACCGCGGCCGGCGCGATGTACTTGCCGTTGGAGTTCTTGATGATGTCCTTCTTGCGGTCGGTGATCGTGAGGAAGCCGTCCGCGGAGAGCTCCCCGATGTCACCGGTGTGGAACCAGCCGTCCGGCTCGAGGACCTCGGCGGTCTTCTCGGGCAGCCCGTGGTAGCCCTGCATGATGCCGGGGCCGCGCAGCAGGATCTCCCCGTCCTCGGCGATCCGGACCTCCGTGCCGGGCAGCGGCTTGCCGACCGTGCCGGTGCGGTACGCCTCGCCGGGGTTGACGAAGCTGGCGGCGCTGGACTCGGTGAGGCCGTAGCCCTCCAGGATGTGGATGCCGGCGCCGGAGAAGAAGTAGCCGATCTCCGGCGCGAGCGCGGCCGAACCGGAGACGCAGGCGCGCAGCTTGCCGCCGAAGGCGTCGCGGAGCTTGGCGTACACCAGGCGGTCGGCGACGGCGTGCTTGGCGGCGAGCCCGAAGGGCGCGCTCGCGTTGCCGGTGCGGCGGCGGTTGTCCTGGGTGGCCTTGGCGTACTCGCGGGCGACCTCGGCGGCCCACTTGAAGATCCGGTACTTGGCCGCGCCGCCCGCGCGGGCCTTGGCGGCGACGCCGTTGTAGACCTTCTCGAAGATGCGCGGGACGGCGGCCATGTAGGTGGGCTGCACGATCGGCAGGTTCTCGATGATCTTGTCGACGCGGCCGTCGACGGCGGTCACATGGCCGATGGTGATGTGGCCGGCGGTGAGCACCTTGCCGAAGACGTGCGCCAGCGGCAGCCAGAGGTACTGGACGTCGTCCGCCTCCAGCAGTCCGTTCGCCTGGATGGCGCGGGCCATGTACGCCCAGCAGTCGTGCGGCAGCCGTACGCCCTTCGGACGGCCGGTGGTGCCGGAGGTGTAGATGAGGGTGGCCAGTTGGTCCTTGGTGATCTCCCCCACGGCCTTGCGGACCGCCTCGGGGTTCTTCTCCAGGTAGACCTTGCCGCGCTGCTCCAGCTGGGCCAGCGAGAGCGCCCAGCCGTCGTCCCCGAGGTCGGCGCCCTCGGTGTCGACGACCACGACGTGGGCCAGCTCGGAGAGCTCGGCCCGGCGCTCGACGGCCTTGGCCAGCTGCACGGCGTTCTCCGCGATCAGCACCCGGCTGCCGGAGTCGGCCAGGATGAAGGCCGTCTCGTCGGCGTTGGTGCTCGGATACACGGTGGTGGTCGCGGCTCCGGCACACAGGACGCCGAGGTCGGCGAGGATCCACTCGACCCGGGTGGCGGAGGCGATCGCCACCCGCTCCTCGGGACGCACACCCAGGTCCATCAGGCCCGCGGCGACGGCGTAGACCCGGTCGGCGGCCTGCTTCCAGGTGAGCGACCTCCATGAGTCCGGGCCGCCGTCGGCCGACGGCACCGGGTAGCGGTACGCCTCGGCATCGGGCGTCGCCTCGACGCGCTCCAGGAACAGGCTCGCCACAGAGGGCGGCCGGTTCTCGATCAAAGTCTGCGTGTCGGTCACGACAACCTCCGGGGGCCCGCCTCTTTGCTGGGTGACTCGTGAGTAACTACCGAGTGGTGATCAGAGTAGGGAATCGGCGCCCGCTTGGTAAGGGGCCGCGGCGACCGCGATGGAACCGTGACGACCGGATACGTGCCATATACACATGGTGGCGGGCCCACCCGGAATCCCGGGGAGCCCGCCTTCCGGCCACCGCTCCGGCCGCCCGTCGGCGGCGCCGCGGGGAGATGCGCCGTTCAGCCGCCGATGGGCAGACCACCGATCATGCCCTTGGTGCCCCCGGTCTTGCCCGCACCGCCGAGCAGCTCGTTCGTCTTCCCGGTGACCGCCTTGAGGCCGGTCTTGGCGACCTCGTCCTTGGCGTCCAGGATCTTCATCGGCCCGTTGCCGAGCGGGAGGGCCTCCCCGGCGAAGGCGGGGGACGCGGCGGCACCGGCGGCGCCCAGCGCGATCACGGAACCGGCGACGACGGCCGCGGCCTTCGAGTACTTCACTTCACATTCCCCTTCCACAGCGACGCCTTTCGCCGCTGTCACGATGAGTAACGTCGCGAACTCGCGACAGAAACCGCGAGGGCCGGGGTTTTTGCCAATCACCCGAATGCCGGACCGCTCATACGAAGGGGCGCCTGCCCGGTAATCGGACAAGCGCCCTTCTGTTGCGGCGTGCCGCCGCGTGGACCTACTTCTTCTTGGCCACGGCGTCGTCGCTGGAGAGCACCGCGATGAAGGCTTCCTGCGGCACCTCCACGGAGCCGACCATCTTCATCCGCTTCTTGCCCTCCTTCTGCTTCTCCAGCAGCTTCCGCTTGCGGGAGATGTCACCGCCGTAGCACTTGGCGAGGACGTCCTTGCGGATGGCGCGGATGGTCTCGCGGGCGATCACCCGCGAACCGATGGCGGCCTGGACCGGCACCTCGAAGCTCTGCCGCGGGATGAGCTCGCGCAGCTTGGCCACCAGGCGCACGCCGTAGGCGTAGGCGTTGTCCTTGTGCGTGATGGCGGAGAAGGCGTCGACCTTGTCGCCGTGCAGCAGGATGTCCACCTTGACCAGGCTGGAGGCCTGCTCGCCGGTGGGCTCGTAGTCGAGCGAGGCGTAGCCGCGGGTCTTGGACTTCAGCTGGTCGAAGAAGTCGAAGACGATCTCGGCGAGCGGGAGGGTGTAGCGGATCTCCACCCGGTCCTCGGAGAGGTAGTCCATGCCGAGCAGGGAGCCGCGCCGGGTCTGGCAGAGCTCCATGATCGCGCCGATGAACTCCGTGGGCGCCAGGATCGTCGCCCGCACCACCGGCTCGTAGACCTCGGCGATCTTGCCCTCGGGGAACTCGCTGGGGTTGGTGACGATGTGTTCGGCACCGTCCTCCATGACCACGCGGTAGACCACGTTCGGGGCGGTGGCGATCAGGTCGAGGCCGAACTCGCGCTCCAGGCGCTCGCGGATCACGTCCAGGTGCAGCAGCCCGAGGAAGCCCACGCGGAAACCGAAGCCGAGGGCCGCGGAGGTCTCCGGCTCGTAGACCAGGGCGGCGTCGTTGAGCTGCAGCTTGTCCAGCGCGTCGCGCAGCTCCGGGTAGTCCGAGCCGTCCAGCGGGTACAGGCCCGAGAACACCATCGGCTTGGGGTCCTTGTAGCCGCCCAGGGCCTCGGTGGCGCCCTTGGTCTGCTGGGTGATCGTGTCACCCACCTTGGACTGGCGGACGTCCTTCACACCCGTGATCAGATAGCCCACCTCGCCGACGCCGAGGCCGTCGGCCGGCAGCATCTCGGGCGAGTTGGTGCCGATCTCCAGCAGCTCGTGGGTCGCGCCGGTGGACATCATCCTGATGCGCTCGCGCTTGCTGAGCTGACCGTCGACGACCCGGACGTAGGTGACGACACCGCGGTAGGAGTCGTAGACCGAGTCGAAGATCATCGCGCGGGCGGGCGCGTCGGCGACGCCGACCGGCGCCGGAACGGTCTCCACGACGCGGTCCAGCAGCGCCTCGACGCCGAGGCCGGTCTTGGCCGAGACCTTCAGCACGTCGGAGGGGTCGCAGCCGATGAGGTTGGCCAGCTCCTCGGAGAACTTCTCGGGCTGCGCGGCCGGCAGGTCGATCTTGTTCAGCACCGGGACGATGGTGAGGTCGTTCTCCATCGCCAGGTAGAGGTTGGCCAGCGTCTGCGCCTCGATGCCCTGGGCGGCGTCCACCAGCAGGACCGTGCCCTCGCAGGCCGCGAGCGACCGGGAGACCTCGTAGGTGAAGTCCACGTGCCCCGGGGTGTCGATCATGTTCAGGATGTGGGTCTTCCCCTGACCGGCGCCCTCGGTGGGCGCCCAGGGCAGACGGACCGCCTGGGACTTGATCGTGATGCCGCGCTCGCGCTCGATGTCCATCCGGTCGAGGTATTGGGCGCGCATCTGCCGCTGATCCACCACACCGGTGAGCTGGAGCATCCGGTCGGCAAGGGTCGACTTGCCGTGGTCGATGTGCGCGATGATGCAGAAATTGCGGATCAGCGCCGGGTCGGTACGGCTCGGCTCCGGCACGTTCGAAGGGGTCGCGGGCACGCAGGGTCCTGTCTCTTGAGGCGCCTGTCGCCTCTGGTCGGATCGATACGTATGGCTCCCATAGTCCCATGGCCGGGACCCACGGCCATGCCGGGCGGCCCGGGAAGGGCCGGGCGGAGCGCCGCGGGCCGCCGGTTTGGGCGGCGTGGCGGCCGACTGCTAACCTGGGCAGTCGCGCCTCGTGCCCTCTACCCGAGGTGCGGACTCCATCAGACCAAACCTGAAAAGGCTCTTTCGTGGCGAACATCAAGTCCCAGATCAAGCGCAACAAGACCAACGAGAAGGCGCGCCTGCGCAACAAGGCCGTCAAGTCCGAGCTGAAGACCGCCATCCGCCGTACCCGTGAGGCCGTGGCCACCGGTGACGTCGCGAAGGCCACCGAGGCCGCGCGCCTCGCCTCCAAGAAGCTCGACAAGGCCGTGAGCAAGGGCGTCATCCACAAGAACCAGGCCGCCAACAAGAAGTCGGCGCTGGCTCTCAAGGTCGCCGCCCTCCAGGGCTGAGTCTTCCAGCGGTACCAGCAGTACCCGTCGGCGAGGACACAGCGGTCCCTCTCACCCGCTCCTCCACCGGCACCCTTGATGTTCCGGCCGCACGCGGCCTGCGTTCGCCACGCGGGTGCGGCCTCCGAAGGGCCCCGTACCTCCCCGGTACGGGGCCCTTCGCGTATGAGCGGCGGGCGCGGGGTCAGCGGGAGCGGGCCGCGCGGGCGACCGCCACGACCGCCTTCTCCAGGGCGTAGGCGGGGTCCGCGCCACCGCCCTTGACCGCGGCGTCGGCCTCGGCGACCGCGCGCAGGGCGGCGGAGACACCGTCGCCCGACCAGCCGCGCATCTGCTGCCGTACGCGGTCGATCTTCCACGGCGGCATGCCCAGCTCCCGCGCCAGATCCGCGGGGCGTGCCCCGCGCGGGGCGGAGGCCAGCTTGCCGATCGCGCGTACGCCCGAGGCGAGCGCGAAGGTGATGCCGGGCAGCGGCTGGCCGACCGCGATGGCCCAGCGCAGCCGCTCCAGCGCCTCGGCGGCACGGCCGGTCACCGCGAGGTCGGCGACCTCGAAGCCGGTGGCCTCGGCACGGCCGGTGTAGTAGCGGGCGACCACGGCCGCGTCGATCGCGCCCTCCACGTCCGCGGCGAGCTGGGCGCAGGCGCTCGCGAGCTCCCGCAGGTCACTGCCGATCGAGTCCACCAGGGCCTGACATGCCTCGGGGGTCGCGGACCGGCCCAGCGTGCGGAACTCCTGGCGGACGAAGGCCAGCCGGTCCGCGGGCTTGGTCATCTTCGGGCAGGCCACCTCGCGCGCCCCGGCCTTGCGTGCCGCGTCCAGCAGGCCCTTGCCCTTGGCGCCGCCCGCGTGCAGCAGGACCAGCGTGATCTCCTCGACGGGGGCGTCGAGATAGCCCTTCACGTCCTTGATCGTGTCGGCGGACAGATCCTGCGCGTTCCGTACGACGACGACCTTGCGCTCCGAGAACAGGGACGGGCTGGTGAGCTCCGCGAGCGTGCCCGGCTGGAGCGCCTCCGGGGTGAGATCGCGCACATCGGTGTCCTCGTCGGCGGCCCGCGCCGCCTGCACGACCTCCCGAACGGCGCGGTCGAGGAGCAGGTCCTCCTGCCCCACCGCGAGCGTCACGGGGGCGAGCGGGCTGTCTGTCGTACTGTTCCTGGCCATCGCCGTCCAGCATCCCACGCGGGTCCGACACAATGTTCCGGTGACCGACGTACGCCATGTGCTCGTCCTCCCCGACCGCGATGCCGCCGAGGACGCCGCCGACGAAGCCGCCGAGCGCTTCGACCTGCCCACCCGCCCCCTGCTCCTCCGCGACGCCCTCGCGGGAGAGGACGACGCCGAGGACGCCCAGTGGCTCGTCGTCATAGACGACGACGAGGAGGAGCTGGACCCCGCCGCGCTCAACGACCTGGCGGAGGAGTTCGAGGGCTGGCTGGAGGAGGACTAGGCCGTGCCGCTGCGCGTTCCGGCCCAGCGCCGTCGCTCGCAGGAGCCGGGAGCGGAACGTCCCGAGGCGGCCGGGGCGCTTCCGGCCGCCGCCTTCAACCGGCGGGTGCATCTCCTGGTGGAGGCCGTCGACCAGCCCGACGAGCTCGCCCTCGCGCAGGGGCTGATGGAGGCCCGGGGCTGGACGGTGCGCCGCGCGGGCCGTGAGGACGCCCCGGCCACCGCGGGCCGGAACCGCGTCGCGCTCATCGTCGAGGTACGGCTCAACGGCTCCCGCCGGCGGGCCGAGAAGGCGGCCTGCGGCGCCGTCGAACGCCTTGCCAGGACCCATCAGCTCGGCCTGTGGGTCCGCGACGCGGCCCTCCTGGTCCGGCCGGAGGACGGCCCGCGGACCGAGTACCGCGTGATCCGCCGCCCCGGCGGCGGCACCTCCTGGCGCGACCGGCTCGCCCGGTGGTCGGCCGCCTGCGGAGGCCGCGACACGCACCGGCTGCTGCGGCTGCCGAACGGGCTCACCCGGGAGGCGATCGAGCGGGAACTGGCGGAACGCCCCCTGGGCGGGGGCGGATTCACCCCCGACGCGTACGAACTGCGCCCCGCCCCGCCCGAGACGGAGCAGGAGGCGGCCGCCCGGACCAGCCGTACCGCGTCCCGGGTGCGGGCGCTGCCCGGCGCGGTCGGCCTCGTCGCCGTCGTGGCGAGCGGCTTTCTGCTGCCCGGGCTGTCGGGCGCCGCGGCCGCCGCGGCCGTCCTGGTCGTCGTGCTCGCCTGGCCGGCGGTTGCGCGGGCACCCTGGCAGCCGTCGCCCGAGCCCGCCGTCCGTGTCGCCGCGGGCGCGGCACTGGTCGCCGGAGCGCTGCTGCTGGGCCGTACGGCCTCCCCCTGGCACTCCTCGGGCGGGGCGGGCGCGTGGGGCCCTTCGGGCGTGGAACTCCTCTGGTGGCTCCCGGCGTTGTCGGCCTTCTGCGCGCCGGGGGTGTACTTCGCCCTGCGCGACTCGTGGTTCTCGCGGAACGCGGTCTGGCTGGTGCCGCTCGCCCTGCCCGTGGGGTGGTCCCTGGTCAGCTGGCTCGGCCGGCTCATGCAGTCGTTCTACCTCGACCGGTTCGGCATCCCGTCCGGCTCGGTCCGCTCCGCCGAGGGCCTGGGGCAGTACGCGGCCGCCGCCGAACCGCTGGGCCTCGCCCTGGCGTTCGTGCTGTTCGTCACCGCGGTGACGGGCTGGCTGCGGCACCTGCACGTCGCCAAGGGCGACAACCGCCTCGCCCTGGTCGCCGTCGCGGTGCTGCTCTCCGCCGGCTTCGCGGTCACCTCGCTCGCGGTCGGCGTCCGCACGGCGGACTCGGCCGCCCGGGACACGGCCTCCGACGCCCGGTGGGGTCGGGCCCCGCACACGTACTTCGGGCTGCGGGGCGCCCTCATGTGCGTCGCGCCCGTCGGCGAGGGTCCCATCCCCGTCGAGAACGGCCCGGTGCCGGACGGCCGCGCCGTCCTGTCCTTCGGGGCCTCCGGGGACTGGATCTGGCTGTGGGACCCGCGGCGTTCGCAGGCCCTGTCCGTACGCCGCGAGGACGTACGGCTGCTGCCCGCGCCCGCGGCCGGGCCCGCGGTCAGCGGGAGTCGCCGAACAGGATGCGGTAGATGATCAGGAGGACGAGCGCGCCTCCTATGGCCGCGCCCCACGTGGGCAGGTCGTAGAAGTCCTTGGTGATGGGATGGTCGAGGAACTTCGCCGAGATCCAGCCGCCGACCACGGCGCCCGCGATGCCGATCAGGGTCGTCCCGACCAGTCCGCCCGGGTCCTTGCCGGGGAGCAGTATCTTCGCGACGGCGCCCGCGAGGAGCCCCAGTACGATCCAGCCGATGATGGTCATGCCGTCAACCTGCCACGGCCTCCCGCCCTTCATGCCCGCCGAGACGGAGCCATGGGCAAGCCGTGACACGGCGGTTGCACTTCTCGGGGGACTCCCGGCTCGCGGGACCGCAAAAACCGGATGACGCCCTCGTCGTGCTTGTGCACGATCGCCGGGTCAGCCGGTTCGAGCCAGGAGGCCCCGTGGTGCACCGCACGATCGTCCCGACCCTGTTCCCCCCGCCCGGTTACGCGCACGCCGCGGTCGTCGAGGCCGGACAGCGGCTCGCCTTCATGGCGGGTTCCGTGCCGTTGGACGCCGAGGGCGCCCTGGTGGGGCCCGGTGATCCGGTCGCGCAGGCACGGCAGGTGATCGCCAATCTCGACGAGGCCCTGCGGGCCGTGGGCAGCGGCCTGGAGCATGTGGTCGCCGACACCGTGTACGTCGTCGGGTCGGACCCCGCCGAACTCTCCCGGGTCTGGGAGGTCGTCCGGGCCTCGGGGCTGGGCGGCGGGCCCCACACGTCGACGCTGCTCGGGGTCGGCTGCCTCGGCTACACCGGGCAGTTGGTGGAGATCACGGCGACGGCGGTGGTGCCGTGATCCTCGGCGTGGAGCTCACCCGTGCCAGGCGCGGACCAGGTCTTCGGGACCCCAGCGGGCGGCCAGCGGCAGACCCCGGGTGAAGCCGGAGCGGGAGACGGCGACGAGGGGGGTGGCCGGGCCCGCGCCGGGCACGGCGGACGCGTCGCGGACGAGCGCGTCGTACTCGTGGCGGCCGAAGGGATGGGTGTCGAACCACTTGACGGAGCCGACGAAGTGGACCTGCGTGGCCACGGGTTCGCGGTCCGCGCCGACGAGGTCGACCTCGGGGTTGTTCTGGCGGTTCCACCAGCCGCCGACGGCCTCGGTGCGGGCCCAGGCGTCGTCGGGGAGCAGTCGGAGCAGGGAGGCGCGGACGACGGGCTCGACGGCGCGGCCGCGCCAGGCGGACCAGGAGCGCTCGAAGCGCTCGAGGGCGAGATCGCCGCGGCCCCGCTCGATCAGCGGAAGGGCGCGGTCCACGAAGGCGAGCCAGAAGCGCAGGTAGGGGTCGGCGATGCGGTAGCGCTTGTTCTTGGTGTCGGCCTTCGTCGACAGCGGGAGGTCGGCGGCCAGGACGCGCTTGGTCAGCAGGGTGCCGAGCAGGGGCGACAGGGTGCCCGAGGGCAGCGGGTGGGCGCCGCCGGTGTGGGCGGCGATGGAGGAGAAGGTGCGCTCTCCGCTGCCGACGGCCTCCAGCACGGCACGGGAGTGGGAGGCCTCGGGGAACTCGCCGAGCAGGGAGAGTTCCCCCGCGACGAGCAGCGGGGAGAGCGGGGTGGCGAAGGCCTCCCGCAGGAAGGCCGTCCGGGGGGTGCCAGGCCGCCACGACTGGACGATCTCCGGGAAGCCTCCGGTGATCAGGAGCGCGTCCACGGCGTCGGCGGCACCGAGCCCGGTCATCGCCTGCACATCGCCGAGGTGCAGCGGGCGCACGGTCATCTTGGTGCCGCGGCCGAAGAAGGGACGGCCGTAGGTCTGGAGGGCCTCCATCACCGACATGTCGCTGCCGACCAGGACCAGCAGGACGGGCTTGGCGGACAGGTGGCGGTCCCAGACGGTCTGCAGTGCCCCCTCGAACTCCGGATCCTGCTCGACCAGCCAGGGCACCTCGTCGATGACGGCGATGCTGGGCGTGGAGTCGGGGACGGCGAGGGCGAGCGCGCGCAGCGCCTGGTTCCAGTCGCCCGCCTGGAGACCCGCGACGAGGTCGGCGCCCGGGAGGGCGGACTGGGCGAGGGCGGCGGCGAAGTCCGCCCGCTCCGCCGCGGGGTTCCGGCCGCGGGTGGCCTGGAAGACGACGTACGGCAGCCCCGAACGGTCGCAGAACTCCTGGACGAGGCGGGACTTCCCCACACGGCGCCGGCCCGACATGATCACGGCTTGTCCGCGGGTGGCGGCCGCGCCGTCGGCGACCAGGCGCAGCTGGTGGGTGAGGCGCTCGAGGTCGGCGCCACGGCCCGTGAATTCCATCGGCATGCCCTCGCGACAGCGTGAAGACCCCTCTTAAGGTAGAGCGGATCTTACGTAGATTGATTCTTACTTTACCTCGGGAACGCGGTCCAGGGTGAGGCCGAAGCGGTCACGGTAAGCGGCGAGGACGGCGGCATCGGTGTCCAGGGCCTCCTCGTGGCGGGAGCCGTCCGCGGCGGTGGTGATCAGCGTGCGGCCCGAGAGGGTGAGCCGGCCACCGTCCTCCGTGAGGCGGGAGCAGACGAGGGACCGCGTGAAATGGGACTTCGGCGAGGTCTGCTGATACCAGGAGCCGACCTCGAAATCGGCGAGGGCGCGGGAGCGCGGCTCGAGACGGAAGACCGGGTCGCCGTCGTGGTGGAGGTCGAGATCGCCGTACGGAGCCGGGGTGAAGCGGAACACGCCGCCTGGGTCCGACTGGTCGACGTCCGGGGTGAGATCGAGGGGGTGGTGGGCGTGGCGGCCGAAGCCGACGTCGGCGAGGAGCGTGGCGCCGTCGCCGGTGCGGACGCGGAGCGCCATGTGGTCGAAGGGGATGCCGAGGCGTCCGCCGTTGATCGTGCGGGCCGCGTAGAGGGTGACGTCGTAGCCGAGGGCGGTGAGCAGGGCGCCGAAGCTGCCGTTGACCTCGTAGCAGAAGCCGCCGCGGCGAGCGGTGACGATCTTGTCGTAGAGGGCTTTGGGGTCCAGGGAGACGCCCTCGCCGAGGTGGAGCGAGAGGTTCTCGAAGGGGACGGCGATCAGATGGCGCACGTGCAGTTCGTGAAGGGCCGCCGCATCGGGGCGGGCCGGGCGCGAGGCGCCGATGCGGTGGAGATAGGCGTCGGCCTGGGATGCGTCCATGGGGCCAGTCTTGGGGAGACGGCGGTGCGCACACCAGAGGCGGATGGCTTTGAGCCTGGGGACGCCGCCCAAGATGCGGGACCGGGACCCGACGAAGCAGGGGGCGTGACCCTTCTGATCCGCAAGCGCTGATATACACAGTGCGAGACGCATATCACTTGGATTTGCGTCGAGCGATGGCGTGTTGATCTTCGGATTTCGTTGTCCGAAGCCTCTTGACGGCGGCTTGACGTGCGCGGTTTCATCCTCGGCAACGGAAGTGAATATTCCGCTTCGTGTTTCCCTGGACCGGAGGCGGTAGCCCCCTCAGCCCGACCCGATCGGATGCGCGCATGACCGACACGCTCCACCCTCCGACGGCCCCGCACTCGCCACTGGCCCCGCCCATAGAAGCGCCGAAGTCCCTGAAGAGGTCGATCGGCGTCGTCGGCGGAACGCTGCTGACGCTCTCGTGCCTGACCCCCGCGTCGTCGCTGTTCGTCATCGTGCCTCCGCTCTTCGCCGACCTGGGAACGGGAACGGCGCTGACGATCGTGATCGCGGCGATCCTCTGCGTCGCGGTGGCCTTCTGCTACTCGGAACTGGGGACGCTGATCCCGAGCGCCGGCGGCGAGTACGCGATGGTGGGCACGCTGATCGGGCGGCTGGCCGGGTGGATCGTGTTCGTGCTCTCCCTGATCGTGGTCATGATCGTGCCCCCGATCATCGCCCTCGGGACGGGCGAGTACCTGGCGCCGATCATGCAGATCGACCCGAAGATCGCGGGCGCCGCGGTGATGCTGCTGGCGACCGTCATGGGCCTGCTGGACCTGCGGGCCAACGCCTGGATCACGGGCATCTTCCTGGTCTTGGAGGTCGTGGCGGCCGGTCTCGTGGCCTTCCTCGGCTTCTCCCACACCTCCCGTTCGGCCTCCGTGCTGATCCACCCGGTGACGGAGGCCGGGCACGGGGTGAGTTCGGCGGTCACGGCCGGGACGATCATCGCGGGGCTGGCGATCGCGCTCTTCGTGCTGCAGGGCTTCAGCACGGCCGTGTACCTGTCCGAGGAGATGGAGAACCCGCGGCGCACGGTCTCCCGGACCGTGCTGTGGACGCTCGGCATCGGCGCGCTGGTGGTGATCGTGCCGACGATCGCGATCACGCTGGGCGCGCCCGACATGAACTCCCTGATGGCCGGTGACCTCTCCGCGCTGGTCCGAGGGTGGAGCAACTCGGCGGTCGGCACCTTCATCAGCCTCTGCATCGCGCTGGCGATCATCAACGCGGGCATCGTGATGGTCATTCAGAACTCCCGCGTCCTCTACGCCTCCGCGCGGGACCGTGCCTGGCCGACCCCGGTCAACAAGGCCTTCGGCACGCTGAGCAAGCGGTTCGGGGCGCCGTGGATCGCGACCCTCGCGGTGGGCGTGCCGGGCGCGGTGCTGTGCTTCGTGCCGGTGGACACGCTGAGCGGGGTGACGGGTGTCGCGGTCGCCGCGATGTACATCGTCGTCGCCCTCGCCGCCCTCGGCTCCCGCCGCGGCGGGCACAAGGAGCGAGCGGCCTGGCGCATGCCGCTGTGGCCTGCGGTGCCGCTGCTGCTGATCGTCGTGCTGGCGTACGTGCTGACCCAGCAGACGGCACAGGATCTGGTGATCACCGGTGTGATCGTCGCCGCCTCCCTGGCCTACTGGCTGTTCTACCTTCGGCCGCGACAGAGCACCCGCTGGGTGATCTCGGTGCCGGAGGAGGAGATGGGGCTCGAGAAGCCCTGAGCCGCCCCTCCCCGGAACCTGTGGGGCCCGTACCGGTCGCGAACCGGTGCGGGCCCTTCGCCGTCCCCGGGCCGCACGCTCCGCACCGGGCGACGGACCGGTCACAGCGGCCCGCAGGCCCTCCCCGCCGCCCAGGACGGCGATCGTGCCATCCCGGTCGGTGCGCAGGACCGTGGTGCCCAGGGCGCGCAGGGCGGCGACGGTGCGGGGCGAGGGATGGCCGTACGGGTTGTCCGCGCCGCAGCTGACGAGTGCGAGACGGGGGCGCAGACGGGCCGGCAGAACCGGATCCTGGTAGGCGGAGCCGTGGTGGGCGACCTTGAGGACGTCCACGCGCGGGAGGTCCGGGTTGGCGGCCAGCAACGCGTGCTGGGCGGCGGGCTCCAGATCGCCGAGGAGGAGCGCGCTGAGCCCCGCCGTGCGGACGAGCAGGGTGACGCTGGCGTCATTGGGGTTGGCGCCGTCGGTGCCCGTGAGAGCGGGAGCGGCGGCGGGCCACAGGACGCGCCATTCCAGTGAGCCCGTACGGCGGCGCTCGCCGGCTGCCGCGCGCAGCAGGGGGACGCCGGCGGCGGCCGCCTGGCGGCGCACGAAGGCGGCCTGGTCGGCGGGTTCGTCGAGGGTGGTGGTCTCGATGGCGCCCACGGCACGGCCGCGCAGGACCCCGGGGAGGCCGGCGACATGGTCCGCGTGGAAGTGGGTGAGGACGAGCAGCGGGACCGTGGTGACCCCGAGGGAGCGCAGACAGCGGTCGATCAGGCGGGGCTCCGGCCCTGTGTCCACCACCACGGCGGAACCGCCGCCCGCGGACAGCACCAGGGCATCGCCCTGGCCGACGTCGCAGGCCACCAGCCGCCAGGCCGGCGGCGGCCAGCCGGTCACCACGCGGGGAAGCGGGGCGGGACGCAGGACGACCGCCACCAGCAGCAGCACGACCGCAGCGCACACCCAGGGCCGGCCCGGCAGACGGCGCCCCACGGCGATCACCACCACCGTGACGGCGGCGAGGAGCAGGGCGCCCGCCCAGCTGCCCGGCCAGTCGAGCGTCGCGCCGGGCAGCGCCGCACCGCGCCGGGCCACCACCGCGATCCAGCCCGCCGGCCAGGCGGCGATCCAGGCGAGGGCCTTGGCCACGGGCATGGCGAGCGGCGCGGCGGCAAGGGCGGCGAATCCGAGGACGGTGGCCGGGCCCACGGCGAGCTCCGCCAGCAGATTGCAGGGGACCGCGACCAGGCTGACATGGGCGGCCAGCACGGCCACCACCGGCGCGCACACCGCCTGTGCGGCCGCCGCCGCGGCCAGGACCTCCGCCGGTCGCGGCGGCACGCGTCGGCGCCTCAGGGCGGCGCTCCAGCGCGGCGCGAGCGTGAGGAGGGCACCGGTGGCCAGCACGGACAGGGCGAAGCCGTACGAGCGGGCGAGCCACGGATCGTGGAGGAGCAGCAGGAGGGCGGCCCCGCACAGCGCGGGAAGCAGGCTGCGGCGGCGCCCCGTGCCGATGGCCAGCAAGGTGATCAGCCCGCAGGCGGCCGCGCGCAGCACGCTCGGATCCGGACGGCACACGACCACGAACCCGACGGTGAGCACTCCCCCGAGCACGGCCGTCAGCCGGAGCGAGAGGGCGAGCCGCGGCGCCAGGCCGCCCCGCTCGGCACGGAGGGCGACACCGGGTGGGCCGATCAGCAGGATCAGGACCAGCGAGAGGTTGGAACCGCTGACCGCGGTCAGATGGGTCAGGTCGGTGGCCTCGAAGGCGTCGTGCAACTCCACCGGGATACGGGACGTATCGCCGACGACCAGCCCCGGGAGGAGGGCGCGGGCGTCGGACGGCAGGCCGTCGGTGGCCTCGCGCAACCCCGCGCGCAGGTCGCCCGCCACCCGCTGCGCGCGGCTCGGCGGACCGACCACGCGGGGCGGACCGTTGACCGAGAGGACCGCGGCGATCCGGTCGCCCGGACCCGCCGGCGGGGCGAGGCGGGCCTCCACGGTGACACGCGTGCCGGGCAGCAACGCCGCCCACGGGCCGACCGGTTGCCGGGCGATGGCCAGGACCGGTGTGCGGACGGCGGTCGTCGTGCCCCTCGCCGTCACCCGCGCGGCCTCCGCCTCCAGCAGTACCGCGTCGGGTGCCCGGACGGCACCGCTCACCTGCGGGCGGATCATGCGGGGATCGGCGGTCAGCCTCAACTCCAATGTCGCGTGTGCGTGTTCGGCGGCGAGCACGGGTACCGGCCCCCGATGGAGATCCGCGGCGTGCAGACCGGCGATCCCGGCGGACGCCGCCGCGCACAACAACACGGTGGCGGCCGTCGCCCACCGGCACACGAACGACACGAGCGCCACGAAAGCCAGAAGCGCGCACGCCCACGCCACGCCTGCCCCCGGCACGGCGAGGGCGACGCCCGCGGCGAGCCAGGCCGCGAGGGCGGGCGCCACCAACCGGAGGTCCGGCGGCCCCTCCTGGCGCGGATTCGACGCGCCGCGGGGCGAGGCGGCCGCGGCGTGCACCGCCGGGCGCGGCGTGCTCATGGGGTGACCAGCGACCTGAGATCGGAGAACCTGCGGTCCCCGATGCCGTTGACGTCGCGCAACTGCTCGACGGAGGTGAAACCGCCGCGCCGGCTGCGGTAGTCGATGATGTGCCGGGCGAGCACGGGCCCCACTCCGGGCAGGGCGTCCAACTGCTCGGCGGTGGCGGTGTTGAGGCTGACGGGGCCCGTCGCGGCGGCACCTCCCGGGACCCCGGCGACGGCCGGCGCCGCGGGGCGGCCCACGGCGATCTGCTCGCCGTCGGCCAGCGGTCGGGCGAGATTCAGGGCACTCGTGTCCGTGCCGGGCAGCGCTCCCCCGGCGGCGTCCAAGGCGTCCGCCACACGGGATCCCGCGGGCAGGCGGCGCAACCCCGGCTTCCTGACCTTGCCGACGACGTCCACGACCAGCACCGCTCTCGCCCCCGGCGCGGGGCGGGGCGTCCGTGCCGCAGCACGCGGTTCCCCGGGAACGGTTGCCTGCGCCGCGGCGGGCAGCGCCGAGACGGTCGGCGGCACCGCGACGGTACGCGGTCTGCCCGTCCGGAAGTGGTGCGCCGCGAAGGCGAGGGCGACGAGGAGCACGACGGCGAGGGCGGCCGCCGTCTTCGGCTCGACGCCGCAGCGGACGGAGAACCAGGTGGGGAGGCGCTCGGTCAGGGCCAGGCGCCAGGAGCTCCCGGCACGGCGCCCCGGTGGATCCGGCGCGGCCGGTCGCCGCGGAGACGGCGGTCGGACCGGTGGGACCGATGGGGCCGGCGGGTCCGGCGCGGGCGGTGGCGGCGCATCCGCCGCGCCGCGGGCCGCGGAACGGGGCGGGGGGTCGAAGAGGGCCGCGGCCCGTTCCCGGACGGCGGTCGGCGCCGTGGCGGAAGTGTGCCTGCGGTGACGGGGAGTTGCGGTCGTAGGTCCCATGTCAGGGACGGTAGGGCGATCGGGCGACGCAAGATGATCTTGCCTGAGTTCTGTGGATTACCCGGGGGTTGTGGATATCCCTGTCACCCGAAAGAAGTTGGCGCACGGCGGCCGGGCGCCACCGCGGACGCGCACGTCACGGCCGGGAACACCCCGGACAGGGCCCGGGAGGCCGGGAGGCCCGGAAGGCCGGAAGGCCGGAAGGCCGGAAGGCCGGAAGGCCGGAAGGCCGGAAGGCCGGAAGGCCGGAAGGCCGAAAAGCCCGGAAGGCCGAAAAGCCCGGAAGGCCGAAAAGCCCGGAAGGCCGGAAGGCCGGAAGGCCGAAAAGCCCGGAAGGCCGGAAGGCCGGAAGGCCGAAAAGCCCGGAAGGCCGGAAGGCCGAAAAGCCCGGAAGGCCGGGAGGCCGGGAGGCCGGGAGGCCCGGGAACACCGAAAGGGCCGGCCCGGAGCACCAGAAGCGCCGGGAGCACCCGGAACACCGGGAACACCGGGAAACCGGTGCCCGCCCGGCACCCCGTCACAGCGGGGAGACGACCGCCCCCAGGAGCCCGGGGCCCGTGTGGGCGCCGATGACCGCGCCGACCTCGCTGAGGATCAGGGTGTTGAGCCCCGGAACCCGCGCGCGCAGCCGCTCCGCCAGGGCCGAGGCGCGGTCCGCGGCCGCCAGGTGGTGGACGGCGATGTCCACGGGACGGGTGCCCGCGCGCTCGACGACGATCTCCTCGAGCCGTGCCAGCGCCTTCGACGCGGTACGGACCTTCTCCAGCAGCTGGATACGGCCCTCGTCCAGCTGCAGCAGCGGCTTCACCGCGAGCGCCGACCCGAGCAGCGCCTGCGCCGCTCCGATGCGCCCGCCCCTCCGCAGGTAGTCCAGCGTGTCCACGTAGAAGTACGCCGACGTGTCCGACGCCCGCTTCTCCGCGGCCGCCACGATCTCGTCCGGGGACCCGCCCGCCTCCGCCGCCTCCGCGGCGCTCAACACCGGGAAGCCGAGCGCCATCGCGACCATCGCGGTGTCCACGACGCGGACCGGTACCGGCGCTTGTGCCCCCGCCATCAGCGCGGCGTCGTACGTGCCCGAGAATTCGGCCGACAGGTGGAGGGAGACGATCTCGGTCGCGCCCGACGCGGCCACCGCTCGGTAGGCCGCGGCGAATTCCTCGGGGCTCGGACGCGACGTGGTGACGGGCTTGCGGCGTTGCAGGGCGCGGGCGACCGCGGGCGCCGAGACCTCGGTGCCCTCTTCCAGCGCTTCGTCGCCGATCACCACCGCCAGGGGCACCACGGTGATGCGGTGCCGGGTCAGGGCCTCCTGCGGCAGGTAGGCCGTGGAATCGGTGACGATAGCGACATGGGACGACATGTGCGGGAGGTTACCCGCGCCGAAGGCCGGACGACAGTACGGCTCCCCTGAGGTGAACCGGGGTGATCACCACCGGCTCGGCGCGGCCCCTCACAGAGCCTTGGGCGGCTGGCCCGCGCCGGGCTCCGGTGTCCGCTCGCGCTCCGGTTCCGGCTCGGGCAGCGCCGCCGGTGCCCAGTGCCGCAACGCCCCTGCCTCCAGGTCGATGTCGCGCCCCAGGGCCGCGAGGTCGTCGTCGGCGAAGCGGCGGGCACGGTCCTGGGCGGCCCAGCGCAGCGAGTCCGCGGAGTGGGTGATGCGCCGTGTGCGCTCCTCGAGCTCGCCGATCCGCGCGGCGATCCGGGCGCGGTCGGGCTCGCGCTCCAGCAGCCTCAGTTCCGCGTCGAGCTCCTTGGCGTGCGAGCGCAGGCGGCCGAGGAGGGCCACGGCCTCACTCAGCGAGGGGTCGGCGGCGGCCTGCCCCTCCAGCGCCTCTCCCGTGCTCGTGACGGACGTCCGCAGCGCCAGGCGCAGCTCGGCGAGCTTCCCGGCGGGGCCGGGCCGGCTGTAGCGGCGGGCCTTGAGACCGGTCTCCTCGACCACCCGGCGGGCCTCGATGCTGGTGCGCTCCACCCCGCGCTTGACCGCCCGCGCGGTCCTGACCGTGGCGACGACGCCGAGGGCCACGAAGGAGGCGAAGAGCAGCAGGATCACGGCGACGGCGACATCCACGGCGGCTCCTCTGCCCGGCCGGGCCGGTCCGTCCGACCGGCCCGATCTGTCTCGATCGGCTGTATGCCCACCGTAAACGGACGGGGGCGGGCGAGGGTTCCGGGAGAACCCTTACCCGCCCCTGACATCCATCGGGCGACCCGGACGTCGAACGGCCCGGTGATCAAACGACCGGGCGGTCAAACGACCGGGCGGTCGAACGATCAGGTGATCACCCGATGCGGCGATCAGGCCGGAACGATGTTGACCAGCTTCGGAGCCCGCACGATCACCTTGCGGACGCCCGCCCCGGCCAGCGCGGCGACGACCGCCGGATCGGCCAGGGCCTGGGCCTCCAGGTCGGCGTCGGAGATCGTCGGCGGCACCTCCAGCCGGGCCTTGATCTTGCCCTTGATCTGGACGACGCAGGTGACGGACTCGTCCACCACGTACGCCGGGTCGGCCACCGGCAGGTCCTCGTGCGCCAGGGACCCGTCGTGCCCCAGCCGCCGCCACAGCTCCTCGGCGATGTGCGGCGCCAGCGGCGCGATCAGCAGCACCAGGGGCTCGGCCACCGAGCGCGGCACGGCGCCGCCCGACTTGGTCAGGTGGTTGTTCAGCTCGGTGATCTTGGCGATGGCGGTGTTGAAGCGCAGGCCCTCCAGGTCCTGGCGGACGCCGTCGATCGCCTTGTGCAGGGCGCGCAGGGTGTCCTCGTCCGGCTCGGCGCTGGTCACCGTCACCTCGCCCGTCGCCTCGTCGACGACGTTGCGCCACAGCCGCTGCAGCAGCCGGTACTGGCCGACGACGGCACGGGTGTCCCAGGGGCGGGACACATCCAGCGGGCCCATCGCCATCTCGTACAGGCGCAGGGTGTCGGCGCCGTACTCGGCGGCGATCTCGTCCGGGGTGACGGCGTTCTTCAGGGACTTGCCCATCTTGCCCAGCTCGCGCTTGACCTGCTCGCCGCCGTACCACCAGCCGCCGTCCCGCTCCTCGACCTCGGCGGCCGGGACCGGGAAGCCGCGGCTGTCGCGGTAGACGTACGCCTGGATCATGCCCTGGTTGAACAGCTTGTGGAACGGCTCCACCGACGACACGTGGCCCAGGTCGAACAGCACCTTGGACCAGAAGCGCGCGTACAGCAGGTGCAGCACGGCGTGCTCGGCGCCGCCGACGTACAGGTCGACGCCACCGTGCGGCTGCCCCTCGCGCGGGCCCATCCAGTACCGCTCGATCTCGGGGTCGACCATCTGCCGGTCGTTGTGCGGGTCCAGGTAGCGCAGCTCGTACCAGCAGGAACCGGCCCAGTTGGGCATGGTGTTGGTCTCGCGGCGGTACGGGCGCACGCCGCGGCCGTCGCCCAGGTCCAGCTCGACGTGGACCCACTCCGCGTTGCGCGACAGCGGGGTCTCGGGCTCGGTGTTCGCGTCGTCCGGGTCGAAGGTGCGCGGCGAGTAGTCCTCGACCTCGGGCAGCTCCAGCGGCAGCATCGACTCGGGCAGCGCGTGGGCGACACCGTCCTCGTCGTAGACGATCGGGAAGGGCTCGCCCCAGTACCGCTGGCGGCTGAACAGCCAGTCGCGCAGGCGGAAGTTGATGGTGCCCTCGCCGATGCCGCGCTGCTCCAGGTACGCGATGACCTTGCGCTTGGCGTCGGCGACCTCCAGGCCGTTCAGGTCGATCTCGTCGTTGGCGGAGTTGATCGCCGGGCCCTGGCCGGTGTACGCCTCGCCCTCCCAGCCCTCCGGGGGCTGGACGGTGCGGACGATCGGCAGGTCGAAGACGGTGGCGAACTCCCAGTCGCGCTCGTCCTGGCCGGGGACGGCCATGATCGCGCCGGTGCCGTAGCCCATCAGGACGTAGTCGGCGACGAAGACCGGGATGCGGGTGCCCGTCAGCGGGTTGACCGCGTACGCGCCGCTGAAAACGCCTGTCTTGTTCTTGCCCTCGGTCTGCCGCTCGACGTCCGACTTGGCCTGGGCCTGCTTGCGGTACTCCGCGACGGCCTCGGCCGGGGTGGCCGCGCCGCCGGTCCAGGCGTCCTTGGTGCCCTCCGGCCAGGCGGCCGGCACCACGGTGTCGACCAGCGGGTGCTCGGGGGCCAGCACCATGTAGGTGGCGCCGAACAGGGTGTCCGGACGCGTGGTGAAGACGGTGATCGGGCTGTCTGCCCGTCCGGCGGGGACCTCGACCGCGAAGTCGACCTTGGCGCCCTCGGAGCGGCCGATCCAGTTCCGCTGCTGCAGCTTGATCGCCTCGGGCCAGTCCAGCGCGTCCAGGTCGGACAGCAGGCGGTCCGCGTAGGCGGTGATGCGCATCATCCACTGGCGCAGCTTGGCCTTGAAGACCGGGAAGTTCCCGCGCTCGGAGCGGCCGTCGGCGGTAACCTCTTCGTTGGCCAGCACGGTGCCCAGGCCCGGGCACCAGTTGACCGGGGACTCCGAGGCGTAGGCCAGGCGGTACTCGCCCAGCACGGCCTCACGCTCGGCGGGGCTCAGCCCGGCCCAGGCGCGCCCTTCCCCAGAGCCTCCGGCCTGGGAGGTGCCCCCGGGCACGGCGCGCTCACCCTTCTCGAACTGCTCGATCAGCTCGCCGATCGGGCGGGCCCGGCCGGCCTGCTCGTCGTACCAGGAGTTGAAGATCTGCAGGAAGATCCACTGGGTCCACTTGTAGTAGTCCGGGTCGATCGTGGCGAACGAACGGCGCGTGTCGTGACCCAGGCCCAGGCGGCGCAGCTGCCGCTTCATGTTCTCCATGTTGGCCTCGGTGGACACCCGCGGGTGGGTGCCGGTCTGCACCGCGTACTGCTCGGCGGGCAGGCCGAAGGCGTCGAAGCCCAGGGTGTGCAGCACGTTGTGCCCGGTCATCCGCTGGAAGCGGGCGAAGACGTCGGTGGCGATGTAGCCCAGGGGGTGGCCGACGTGCAGTCCCGCGCCCGAGGGGTACGGGAACATGTCCATGATGAACTTCTTGGGCTTGGCCAGCTCGCCGTCCCCGGCCAGGTCGCCGGTGGGGTTCGGGGCGGCGAAGGTCTGGTTCTCGTCCCAGAAGTCCTGCCAGCGGCTCTCGATGTCGGCGGCCAGGGCGGCCGTGTAGCGGTGGGGCGCAGCCGCCTCGGCGGCGGGGGTGGTCTCGCTCATCGTCCTTCGTACTCCATCGCTGTCATGACGGCCTGCGGCCCGGCCGCCGTACGGACATCTGCCTGCGGAACCGCGGTACCGCGGAAACGAAAAAGCCCCTCGCACAGGAGGGGCGCCGCACTGACATCGATCGTGGTCAGCGCGGCTTGCTAAGCAGAAGGCGTACGGCACGCATGGGGTCAGGTTACCCCAGAGCGGGAAGGGCCCGCACCGAGGTTCCCCCCGGTGCGGGCCCTTCCGTGCCGTTTCCGGCCGTGCTCAGCGGTGGTGCGGCTTGTACGAGTCGAGGTAGCCGCGCGCCGGGGTGCCGACGCCGGTCACGTCGTCGTAGCCGACGACCGCGGACAGCGAGCTGTCCTTGCCGAGGCTGCGGAGCGAGGTGATCGTGCCGTCCGCCGCGTCGAAGCCGTTGGCGTAGTCCACGCGGACCACCGCGAGGTCCTTGCCGCGGCCCAGCGGGTGGTCGGTCACGTCGTGGTAGGCACGCGTGCCGTAGCGGTCGTAGATCAGCGGGTTGGCGAAGCCGATCGGCACGCCGTGCCGGGCCTGCTGCGCCAGCGCCTGGACGCCCGCGATCACCGGCGCGGCCAGCGAGGTGCCGCCGATCCGGTACTCGCTGTACTGGAAGGACCCGTCCGGGAAGGCCTGGGTCTGGCCGACCAGGAAGCCGGTGTTCGGGTCGGCGACGGCCGCGATGTCGGGCTCGACACGCTGCTTGACCTTGCCGCCGTTGGCCAGGGCGAGCGAGTCGGGGACGACGCCGCGCTGGTAGAAGGGCTGCCCGTAGAGCTTGCTGGTGCCGCCGCCCGCACCGGAGGTGAAGCCGCCGGGGAAGCCCGTCCAGCTCGATCCGTCGGCCGCGAGCGTGGTCTTCAGGGTGCCCCAGCCGGTCTCCCACTGGTAGGTGTCGCCCTTGCCGACGGCGAGCGAGGTGCCGCCGACCGAGGTGACCCAGGGGGAGTTCGCCGGGGTGTCGACCTGCTTCGCCCCGGTCCCCAGGGGATTGGCGACGTTGTCGCCCGCGTCGCCGGAGGAGAAGTAGAAGCCGATGCCCTCGACCGCGCCGAGCTGGAAGATCTGGTCGTACGCGGCGGCGATGTCCGGCGTCTCGTTGCTCTCGAGGTCGCCCCAGGAGTTGGAGACGATGTCGGCGAGCCGGTGGTCGACGATCTTGCCGAGCGCGTCGAGCAGGTCGTCGTCGGTGCAGGAGGAGGCGCCCACGTAGGTGATGTCGGCGGCCGGGGCGACCGCGTGCACCGCCTCGACGTCCAGGGTCTCCTCGCCGTACCAGCCGGACGCGTCGCACTCGTCCGGGCTCGTGTAGCGGTAGTCGGCCGGCAGCACCTGGGAGAGCTGGCCGCGCTTGTACGGGGCGTCGCCGTTGCGGGCCGCGTACTTCTTGGCGTCGGCGACGATCGTCGGCGACGCGAAGGCGTCGGTGATGGCGACGGTGACGCCCTTGCCGTTGTACGAACCCGCCCCGTAGGCGGCGCGCAGCTGCTTGCCCGTGTAGCCCTTGATGGCGTACGGCGCGTGCGTGCCGTAGGCGACCGGGAGGCTCTTGTTCGTCTTCGACCCGTAATAGGTGGAGAAGGGGCCGGAGTTCTTGAAGACGGCCCCGGGCGGCGGAAGCGTGTCCTGGTGCCGGGCGCGCCGCGGGGAGTTGTCCAGGCCGGTGACCGTGAGCACCGCGCCGCCCAGGGAGGCCGGGACGGAGGCGGTGGCGCTCGGGGCGTGGTAGGTCTTGGCGCCCTTGGCGTAGTTGTGGAGCTGGGTGCCGAAGGCCTTCTCGGCGTCGGCGACGTCGCCGGTGACCGTCAGGTAGTGGTCGCTCGCGCCGGTGACCTTCAGCCCGGAGGACTCCAGCCACTGCCGGGTCTGCGCGACCTGCTGCGCGGTGGCGCCGAAGCGGGCCTTGGCCTGCTTCGCCGAGAGGAACGTGCCGTACGAGACGGAACCGGGGTCGGACACGGCCTTGGCGTACTCCGCCAGGCCCTGGGCGTCACGGCCGGCGAGGTACACCCGGAGGGTGACCTTGGCCGAGTCGGCGGTGGCTCCCTTGTCGGCCTTGGCGGTGGCCCAGACCGGCTTGCTGCCGGCGAGGCTGTGGCGCCCGTGCGGGGCGTCGGCCTGCGCGGCGGGTATGCCCATCGCCAAGGCACCGGCGACCAGTGGCAGTGTCGCTGCCAGGGCCAGGCCGGCCCGCTTTCTGGAGCGGGTTGAGCTCATGTAACCCCCTGCTGTGTGAAGTTCTCGCGGAATGGCGGCGCGCCGGAACCGGCAGCGCGCGTAGACCGCCACGCCACTCTCGCGGTGAACAGCTCATGCCAGGTACATGCGTTCGCCAAGAAGGACCCAAGGAAGCGCCACGAAAGGCCCATTGGGGCGGCGATCCGCTCCGGAATGCGGACATAAGGTGCCGGAGGGCGGACACTCCCGGCGAAGGAGCGATCATCCTTGCCGAACGGAGCCCGAACAAACCAACGTTAGCAGTTCGTAATGATCCGCATCCCGGGTTGTCGAAAGACGATCGAACTGGGTACCCGTACGGGTTAGCGTCTGGCGCATGCGCACCAACCGTCAGTCCTCGGACAGTCGCCGGACTCCCCCCGTCCCGGCGGCCGACATCCTGTCCGGGGCCCTTCGCGCCGCACGGTCGCCCCGCGCCTGGGCGATCGCCGGCACCGCCGCCGCCCTGCTCGTCCTCGCCGTCACCGCGGGCCCGTACCTGCGGGCCTTCCTGGACTTCGGCGCCGGCGTGCTCACCCTCGTCTCCCTGAGCTGCACCGTCATCTGGGGCCTGGTGTCCACCGACACCGTCTTCCTCGGGCCGCGCGAACGGCTGCTCACCCAGGGCATCCACCGCGGTCTGGGCGTCGCCGCGATCGGATTCCTGATCCTGCACGTGACGACGAAGGTCGTCGAGGCGCGGGTCGTCACCGCCGGGGCCTTCCTCCCCCTCGGCGTCACCGGCCGGGACGGCCTCATCTCGCTCGGCGTGATCGCGGCCTACCTGATGATCCTCGCCGCGGCCACCGGCGCGATGCGCAGCGTCTTCGCCGCCAACCGCCACCCGGTGCGGTGGCGCATCCTGCACAGCACCGCCTACGCGTCATGGTGCATGGCGCTCATCCACGGTCTGCAGTCGGGTCGTTCCGCCAAGACCTGGATCATCGTGGCCTACGGGATCTGCCTGGTGGGTGTCGCCATCGGCCTGATCTACCGGCTCCGCAGGACCCGCGGCGAGGCGCTCTTCCCCGAGACCCGGGAGCGCTCGGCCTCCTTCCGCAAGCTCGGCGGCGAACGGGCCGCGTCCCGGGGCGGTTCGGGCGGGCGCCGGCGTGCCGTGCCGCGCGAGGAGAACGGGCCCAGCCTGGCCAGCGCCTACAGCGAACCGCTGCCGCCGCTGCCCAACTTCCCCACCGGCCAGCAGTACACGGCTGTTCCTCCCCCGGCCCCGGACCGTACCCTCGGCATGGATCCCGCGGCCGCCACGATGCAGTTGCCGCAGGTACCCGCCGAACCCCAGGCGACGTACCAGCAGCAGCCGCAGGTGCCGTACCAGCAACAGCCCCAGCAGACCTGGGACGGCACCCCCGCATGGGGTACTCCGATGCCGGGCGGCGCACAGGACGCGGACCCACTGGGGGCCGACCGGCTCCAGCCGATCGCCTGGCAGCAGTCCACGCCCGGGCCCTATGAAGGACAACGATGAACGTTCCCGCCATACCGGACCGCTCACCCGCCCCTCGCTCAGGGGCGGGTGACGTGCTCCCCGACGTTCGCACCGTCGGGCTGCCCCGGGTCACCGCGGGTTTCGACGAGGTGGAGCGCCTGGACCGGGTGACCCACCTCAATGTGCACGGTTCCATGCCGAGCATGACCGAGGGCGAACTCCTCGACCTCGCCGAGCTGATGGGACTGCGCGGCCGCGGCGGCGCGGGCTTCCCGTTCTACAAGAAGCTCAAGGCCGTCGGTGAGGCCGCCCGCCGGCGCGGCTCCCCGACCGCGGTGGTGGTCAACGGCTGCGAGGGCGAGCCCGCCTGCCGAAAGGACGCGGTCATCCTGCGCCGCGCCCCGCACCTCATGCTGGACGGGGCCCTGCTGTGCGCCGAGATCCTCGGCGCCCGCGAACTGGTCATCAGCGTCACACGCGACACCAATGAGCAGTCCGTCCGGGACGCCCTGGCCGAACGCGGTCTCGGCACCAAGCGCGGCCGCCAGCTCAGGGCCCGGATCGTGCGCATGCCGGAGCGCTTCGTGTCGGGCGAGTCCTCCGGCATCATCTCGGCGGCCAACGGCGGACTGCCGCTGCCGCCCGGCAAGAAGGTGAGCGCGAGCGAGTCCGGCATCGGCGGGCTGCCGACGCTCTTCTCCAACACCGAGACCTTCACCCAGCTGGCCATCGGCGCCCGCATGGGCGCCATACGCTTCGGCTCCGCGGGCGCACCCGGCGAGCCGGGCACCGCCATGCTGACCGTGTCCGGCTCGGTGCCCCGGCAGACGGTCGTGGAGACCCCGACCGGCGTGCCGATGTCGTACATCCTGCAGATGTGCGGCGGCAATCCCGGGCAGGGCGTGCTCGTCGGCGGCTACCACGGCAACTGGATCGACCCCAGCGTCGCCTCGATGGTGACCATCGCCCGCGAGAGCCTGGAGGCCCACAAGGCCACCCTGGGCGCGGGCGCCCTGCTCCCGCTGGACCCGGGCCTGTGCCCGCTGGGCGAGTCGCTGCGGGTCGCGCAGTGGCTGGCCGCCGAGACGGCCGGGCAGTGCGGGCCGTGCCGCCTCGGGCTGCCCCGCATGGCCGGACTGCTGCAGGACGTGCTCAACGGCGGCGGCCAGGCCGCGCTGGAGCAACTGCGGCAGACCGCGGTGGCGGTGAAGGGGCGCGGGGTGTGCAAGCACCCCGACGGTTCGATGCGCTTCGTGATGTCCTCCATCAACGCCTTCACCGACGACCTCGCCGCCCACGTCCTCGGCGGCGGCTGCGGCCGCCCCACGGTGGGCGTGCTGCCGCTGCTGAAGTCCGACCCGCCGGGGCTGCGCGGCGGCGCCCCCGCCGGCGCGGCCGCACAGACCAGCACCAAGCGGCTGAACGTCGACTGGACGCTGTGCAAGGGCCACGGCCTGTGCGCGGGCGTGCTGCCCGAGATCGTGCGGCTGGACCGGGACGGCTACCCCGACATCGCCGGCACCCCCGTCCCGCCGCACCTGGACGCGGCCGCGCAGCGCGCGGTGGCCCGCTGCCCGGCGCTGGCGCTGCGCATGGACGAGGGCGGCCGCCGCTGACCGCGGTCACACCAGGGGCCCGGCACCATCACGGTGCCGGGCCCCTCGTACGTCCGTGCCGGCCGCCGGGCCGGCACCCCGCGCTCACTCCGCGCGGTCTCCGGTCATGCGACGCAGCCACTGCCGGGCCAGCCGGCGCTCCTCGTCGCTGAATCCGGCCTCGAGTTCCCGTTCGCGCTCGCGCACCACGGGCCGGGCCTCGTCCAGGCGTTCGCGCCCGGCGTCGGTCAGGAAGACCTGCTGGCTGCGGCCGTCCGTGGGGTGCCGTCGGCGTTCGACCAGGCCCTGGTCCGCGAGCCCGGCGAGCAGTTCGTTGGCCGACTGCCGGGTGCTGGCGACGGCACGGGCCAGGTCGGCGATGGTGATGCCCGGCTGGTCCGCCAGCACGAGCAGCGACGCGTACTGGGCGACGGAGAGCCCGAGCCCCGACAACGCGCCGTCCATGGCCCCGCGCATGTTCAGCCACGCCTGACGGACCAGGAAGCTCAGGCAGAGCTCATCGATGTCGGCGTCCACCCAGGTCTCCCCTCGCATTGACAGGAACCTTACGTTCTTGGCAGGCTGAGAACGTAAGGACCCTGTCCATCTTACCCGAGACGGCCGGTCCGCAGCAGTTCCGTCGTACCCGCTCACCGGAGGTGTGCCGCACTATGTCCGATCGCTTAAGGAGTGGGCAGGGAGAGCCCGAGGTCAATCCGGGCCTGGTGCTGCTCCTCTGCTCGGGCGCGACCTTCATGGCGTTCCTCGACCTGTCCGTCGTGAACATCGCGTTCCCCAAGATCATCGAAAAGTTCCCGGACACCGGGATGACCACGCTGACCTGGGTGGTCAGCGGCTACGCGGTGATGTTCGCCGCCGTACTGACCCCGGCGGGACGGCTGGCCGACACCGTCGGACGCACCAAGGTCTTCCTCTGGTCGCTGACCGGCTTCACGCTCGCCTCACTGGCCTGCGGCGCGGCCACCGGCCCGGAGTGGCTGATCGTGGCGCGGTTCGCGCAGGGCGCGCTCGCGGCGGGGATGATCCCCTCGGCGCTCAGCCTCATCATGTCCTCGACCCCGCTGGAGAAGCTGATCAAGGCGATCGGCACCTGGTCGGCGGTGGCGGGCTTCTCCGCGGTCGTCGGCCCGGCCATCGGTGGCGTGCTCGTGGAGCAGTTCGGCTGGCGCGCGGTCTTCTACATCAATGTGCCCATCGGCGTCCTGCTGGCCGTCGCCGGACTGAGGGCGCTCCCCCGCCACCAGCCCGCGGCGGGCAGCAGGCTTCCCGACATCGTGGGCACCGCGGCGCTCGCGCTCGGCATCGGACTGGTCGTGGCCTCGCTCACCGAGGGCGACTCCTGGGGATGGACGAGCGCCCGCACGCTCGGCCTGCTCGCCGGCGGACTGGCCCTGGGCGCGTTCGCGGTGCTGAGGTCGCGGCGGCACGCGTCCCCGGCCATCGCCACCGACCTGTGGAAGAGCCGGAAGTACGCGGTGGTCAACGGCGTCTCCGCGGTCTTCGGCGTGTCGATGTTCGCCTGGCTGCTGGCGGGCGCGCTCTTCGCCACCGGGGTGTGGCACTGGAGCATCATGGAGGCCGCCGGGGCGATGAGCGTCGGCGCGGTCGCCTCGATGATCACCTCGACCATCGCCGGCCGGGTCTCCCAACCGGCGACGCACCGCTGGCTGGTGGTCCTCGGCGCGCTGATGTTCGCCGCGTGCACCGCGCTGATGGGCAGTGACTTCCTCGGCGCCGAGCCCGACTTCTGGGGGGCCTGGGTCCCGACCGGGCTCCTGGGCGGTGGCGGCCTCGGCTTCGCCGTCACCTCGCTGTCATCCATCGCGGCCACCGCGCTCCCGCCGCTGCAATTCGCGGCCGGCGTGGGCATGAACCTCACCGCGCGCCAGATCGGCGGCGCCCTGGGGACGGCGACGCTGGCCGCCGTCATGGCCGCGCACTCGGCGCCGGGCATCGACGCCTTCCACGACCTGTACCGGGTGTGCACGGCCGTGACCGTCGTGGCGGCGCTCGCCGCCCTCGGGCTCACCGACCGGGCTCCCGCGGCCGCCCCGCGGCAGGAGGCGGGCACGCCGGCACCGGCGGAGGTCTCCGGCTCCTGACACCCCCGCCCGGAGCCGGGAGAAACGACGGCCGGGAGAACGTTGAATCGTTCTCCCGGCCGTCGCCCTCCCGTTTTCCGCCAACATTCCCCACGAATACTCACCGCACGGCGGATCCAATCATTCCGGAAAGAATTCAAGGAATAAACCAATCCGCTCTCGCCGATCATTACCGGCGGGTCGACTCAAATAATTTTCTTGCAGTCAACCCCTCCCCATGGCAGACTCGGTCGCGGCAGGGCCGGAACTTCGAAAACGACCATGTTCCGGCTCGTAGATCAGTGACCGCGGGGGGACCTGGTGCACACCGTTCTCGATTGGCTCGACCATGCCGCCGACGATCGCGGAATCCATTTCTCGGATTCCGGTACCGGCTGGTCGTTCGTCTCCTACACCACACTGGCCGGCGAGGCGCACCGAGTGGCCTCCTTACTCCACGCCCACGGCGCACAGCCCGGCGACGTGGTGTCTCTGCTGGTCAGCGAAGTACGTGACTTCGCGCCCGCCTTTCTGGGCACCATGCTCGCCGGCCTCACACCGGCACCGATCGCCTCGCCCCTCACCTTCCAGGGGAATGACCGGTACACCGAGCACGTCACGGACATCCTGAAGGTCGCGGAACCGGCCCTGGTACTGTCCGACGCGCCCCTCGCGGAAATAGCGGAGAAAACCTCCGCGCAACTGGGCCGCGGATCCGTGGTACTTCTCGAGGGATCGGCCGAATTACCGATCGAGGATTCCGCCCGACGCACCCCGGCGGATCTCGGACTCCTGCAGTTCACCTCGGGCTCCAGCGGCACCCCGAAGGGGGTCCGGGTCTCCCGTGACAATCTGGCGGCGAACGTCCGCAGCATTCACGAGTGGCTGGGGATAACCGCCGCCGATTCCTGCTCCTCCTGGCTCCCGCTCTACCACGACATGGGGCTCATCGGAACGTTCCTCGGTTCGCTCACGGCCCAGATCGACCTGTGGCTCATGTCGCCCCTGGACTTCGTACGGGACCCGCTGCGCTGGCTGGAGGCACACGGCAGGCACGGCGCGACCGTGACCACCGCCCCCAATTTCGGGTACGGCTACACCGCCAAACGCGTCCGTCCGCGGGATCTGGAGGGAATGGACTTCTCCGGCTGGCGGGTCGCCATGAACGGCGCGGAGCGCATCGACCCCCGGGCCGCCACCGCGTTCGACGCGCTGCTGGCCCCCCACGGCTTCCGGGCCACGGCCTTCGCCCCCTGCTACGGACTCGCCGAGGCCACCCTCGCCGTCTCGGGCGTCACGCCGGGCACCGGGGCGCGCACCGTACGGCTGGAGGGCGGACTGCACACCGGCCGGCCGGTCGTGGCGACCGACCGGGGACGGCTCGGGACCGCGCACCCCGACGGCGGGGCGAACTGGCTGACGTCCTGCGGCCCGGCGGTGCCGGGCGCCGGCGTGGACATCGTCGACGAGGACGGCACGCCGCTCCCCGAGGGGCACTTCGGCGAGATCCGTGTCCGGGGGGCGTCCGTGGCCGGCGGCTACCGGTCCTCGGTACCGGACGCCTCCTCCAACTTCACGGACGGCGGCCTGCGCACCGGCGACTCCGGATTCCTGCTGGACGGCGAGCTGTTCGTGGTCGGCCGGGTCGGCGACAGCATCAAGGTCCGCGGCCGGAAGGTGCACGCGGAGGACCTCGAGACCGCGCTCACCGGGATCGACGGCATTCCGTCCGGGCGCTGTGCCGTCGCCCTCGGCACGACCGGTGAGGCCCACCACGTGGTGGCCGTCGTCGAATCGGGGCAGGCCGGCTGGCTCGACGGCGCGCTCGCCGTGGTCCGCGCCGCCACCGACGACACCGTCAGGGTCACCGTGGTCCGCGCCGCGCGGGGCGGCATCCCCCGCACCTCCAGCGGCAAGCCGCGCCGGCGCCTGCTCTGGCGCCGCTTCCAGGACGGGGAGGCCATCGGGGAGGTCGTGCACGGCACGGCTCCCGCCGCCCCCGTCACCGGCTGACCCGGCGCGTCCCACGCATCCGGCGCGCCCGGCGTTCCCGGCACGCGTGCCACAGGGGCAGTCGCAGCCGCAGCCGCAGCCGCAGCCGCAGCCGCAGTCGCCGTCAAAGTCGCAGCAATTCCTTTCCGTCATCCGTGAATTCCGCCGCGTTCCCGCCGCGGTCACGCATGCCCTGACGACGTGAGTTCCCACAAGGAGACGAGTGCAATGACCACCGCCGCCACCACGGACACCGGCCCCGGCCAGGGCTACGTCCCCGACATCACCGCGGAATCCGGCACCGACGAGCACGGAACCGGCCAGGAGCGGCAGGGCCGGCTCGCCACCTCCGCCGACCTCTACCGCCGCTGGGAACGGCAGCAGTGGAGCGTCGCCGAGGTCAGGCCGGCCCGCGACACCGAGCGCTGGAACGCCCTCACCCCGTTCATGCGGCAGCAGATGCTGGGCGCGCTGGCCGAACTGGAGGTCGGCGAGGTCGCGGTGACCCACACCCTCGGCACGCTGATCGACAGCCCGCCGACCGAGGACGACCGCATCTACCTGTGCACCCAGCTCGCCGACGAGGCCCGTCACGTCCGGTTCTTCCAGACCTACCTGGAGGACGCCTGCGGCATCGACCTCGACGCCGCGGAGGGCGGCGACCTGGAGGCGGCGGCCGACTACGCCAAGGTCTTCGCCCCCGAGCTCACCAGGGTCACCTCGGAGGTCCGGCGCAGCGGTGACACCGAGTCCTGGTACCGCGCCCTGGTCTACTACCACCTGATCACCGAGGGCGTGCTGGCCGCCACCGCGCTGCGCACCACCCGCTTCCTCGCCCGTCGGCTGCGGCTGGCCGCCTTGGAGGAGGGGCTCACCAACGTCACGCGGGACGAGTCCCGGCACGTCTCGTTCGGGCTGCGCGCCGCCGAGGACGGCGTGGCGCGCGGTTTCGGCCGGGTGGTCGAGGACGCCCACTTCGAGGCGATAGGGATGGCGGCCTGGGTGCTCGTCGGCCCGGCCCGGCACAACCCCTCGCCCGCCATCCCCGCCGCCCTCGCCAGCCGGGCCGCGCAGTTGCAGGGCTCCGTCGACATCGGCGAGGAGCGGCTGGTCAAGCAGCTGCGCCTGATCGGTCTGCCCGAACTGGCCGAGCGCGCTCGGCGGGCCTGGCGCGAGGAGATCGACAAGGCGCTGTCCGCCTACGAGGAGCGGTGGTCGGCGCCGCACCCGATCCGTGCCGCCGCGGCCCGCGCCGCCGCCCGGTGACCCACCCGTCAGTACCCCTCTCAGAAAGTGAGTTCGGCATGTCCAACGAGTCCACACGCGCCAAGGTCCGCGAGATCGTCGGCGAGATGAGCCCGAGCGGCAAGCGGGACGTCGCCCCCTCGGACCTCCTGGTGGAGGACCTCGGCTATGACTCCCTCGCCGTGATCGAGCTGTCGCTGCAGATCGAGTCCGCCTTCGGCCTCAGCTCCGTGAGCCAGGGGACGGTGCCCGACATCACCACCGTCCAGGACGTCGAGGAGCTGGTCGTGCAGGCCCTCGCCACCCCCATCGACGCCGCGTGAGCGCCGCCGTGACACCGACGAGGGAACGCGCCGACCGGCACTGCCTGGCGGAGGACGCGGCCGCGGAGCTGCTGCGCCCCGCGCCCTGGCAGCGGTTCGCCGTGATGGGCGACAGCTTCGCCCAGGGCGTGGGCGGCCCGTGCCCCGGCTACGCCGACGTGCCCTGGCCCGAGCGGGTCGCGGGCGCCCTGCGGGCCACCCGGCCGGGGCTGGAGTACCTCAACACCGGCGAGATGGGGCTGCGCACCGCCCAGGTGCGCGAGACCCAGCTGGAGCGGGTGCTGGCGTTCCGCCCCGACCTGGTGAACGTCGCCTCCGGCGGCAACGACCTCTTCGTGCCGGAGCCCGACCTGGACGCGGTCGAGGCCGACCTCGACGCCATCTACCGGGCGCTGCGCGAACAGAAGGCGCACATCTTCGCCTTCACGGTCGCCGACATCTTCGACGCCTTCCCCGAACTGGCCGAGTTCCGCACCAGGATCGCCGCGCTGAACGAGCGGATCAGGGCCGTGGCCGGCCGCTACGGCGCCACCGTCGTGGAGATGGAGCGGCATCCGGTCCGGAACGAGCCCACGTTGATGAGCGGGGACGGGATCCACTTCTCGATGCACGGGCACGCGGTGCTCGCGTCCGAGATCGTCCGCAACCTCGCGCAGGACATCGCGTGACCGGGCCCGCCGCCTCGGTCGCCGGCGCCGACTACGTCGTGGTCGGCGCCGGCTCGGCCGGCTGCGTCCTCGCCGCGCGGCTGAGCGAGGACCCCTCGGTGCGGGTCGTCCTCGTCGAGGCGGGCGGACCCGACCGCAAGGCGGAGATCAGCATCCCGGCCGCGTTCCCCAAGCTCTTCGGCACGGAGTACGACTGGGCGTTCTCCACCGCCCCCCAGCCGGCCCTGGGCGGCCGTGAGGTCTTCTGGCCGCGGGGCAGGACCCTGGGCGGCTCCTCCTCGCTCAACGCCCAGATCTGGACGCGCGGTCATCGCGCGGACTACGACGACTGGGCCGCCGCCGGCCTCACCGGCTGGGGCTTCGCCGAGGTGGAACCGTACTTCCGGCGGGCCGAGGAGACCCTGGGCGTCCGGCACCTGCGCGATCCCAACCCGACCACCGCGGACTTCCTCGCCGCCTGCGCCAAGGCGGGCGTCCCCCCGATGGGCGACACCGAGTGGACGGCGCCCGAGGGCTGCGGGCCGATCCGTGTGACCCAGCGCAACGGCCGCCGCTGGAGTACCGCCGACGCCTATCTGCGCCCCGCCCTCGGCCGGGACAACCTGACCGTCCTCACCGCCGGGCAGGCCCGGCGGGTCGTGCTCGACGGCACCCGCGCGGTCGGCGTCGAGGTCGCCACGCCGGAGGGCGTACGGACGGTGGCGGCGGCCCGCGAGGTGATCCTCTCCGCGGGCGCGGTGGGCAGCCCGCACCTGCTGATGCTGTCCGGCGTCGGCGACCCGGAGCACTTGCGCGCGCACGGCGTCCCGGTCGCCGTGGAACTGCCGGCGGTGGGCCGGGGGCTGAGCGACCACCTCTTCGCGCCGCTCGCGCTGGCCGCCCGCGAACCGGTCTCGCCGGGCATCGGCGACCAGGCCGAGGACGTGATGCGGTACTTCCGCGACCGCACCGGCAAGCTGAGCTCAAACCTCGCCGAGGCCGTGGTCTGGCTGCGCACCGACGAGCGGCCCGGGGCCCCGGACGTCGAACTGCTGTGGATGCCGGTGCCGTTCCTCGACCACGGACGCGGCGACCCCGGGCACGGGGTGACGCTCAGCGTCGTCCTGCTGCAGCCGCAGAGCCGCGGCCGGATCACGCTGCGCTCCGCCGACCCGGCCGCGGCGCCCCTGATCGACCCCGGCTATCTGACCGACCCGGGCGGGGCCGACCTGGCCACGCTGACCGCGGGCGTCCGCCGGGCCCAGGACATCCTCCGCCGGGAACCGCTGGCACCGTGGCTCGGGGAGCCGCTGGTGGCCGGGGTCCTGGACGATTCCGCCGACGCCGTGGCCGCCCTCGTGCGACGCCACGCGGAGACGCTCTACCACCCCGTGGGCACCTGCCGCATGGGGGCGGACGAGGCGTCGGTCGTGGATCCCCTGTTCTGCGTGCGGGGGACAGCGGGACTGCGCGTCGTCGATGCCAGCGCACTTCCTGTCGTCCCCCGCGCGCACACCCACGCCCCGACCGTGATGCTCGCCGAGCGCGCGGCCGACCTGCTGCGCACCGCCTGATCCGAGCCCGACGAACCGAGAGGCCATCCGCCATGACCGTGGACCACCGGACGCTGTTCGGCGCCCTGCTCGCCGACGACGACTTCACCGCCAAGCTGAAGGACCGCGGTCTCTCGCTGTTCTTCGTCCAGCCCGAGCCCGGCGCCGCCGTCTTCGTCTCCTCCGACGGTGTGGTGACGGGCGAGCCGCCCTTCCCTCCCACCCTGCGCTTCGAGATGGGGCCGGACACCGCCCACGAGGTGTGGAGCGGCCGGCTGCCGCTGATGAACGCCGTGGTGGAGCGCCGGCTGACCATCAAGGGCCCGGTCGCCCAGGTCCGGCAGCTGGCCGACCTGCTGCCCGCGGTGGGCGCCAAGTACGCCGAGCTGTCCGCCTGACCCCCTCCGTGACGCGTTCGACGACCGTACGACACCGAAGAAAGGCATGACCGCCATGACCGCCGCCGTCAGCACCGGCATCGTGACCAATGCGCCGACCCTGTCCGACGCGGCCGCCCTCAGCGCGGCCGCCATGCCCTCCCTGTTCACGCTGCCGCCCGAGGTGGAACGGCTGCGCGACGAGGTCCGCGAGTTCGCGCGCACCGTCGTGCAGCCCCGGGTGCTCGACAACGACCTCGCGCCGCACGACGACTTCGACTGGGAGATCGTCCGCGAGGGCCACGAGCTCGGGCTGCTGCGGATGACCCTGCCCCGGGAGTTCGGCGGCCGCGGCGTGGGGGTGCTCGGTGTCGCCGTCGCCCTGGAGGAGCTCGCCGCCGTCTGCGCCAGCACCGCGCTGATCTTCGGCGCGTCGCTGCTCGGCCAGAGCAGTGTCCTCGCCTCCGGCGACCCCGACCTCCAGGCCCGGTTCATCCCCGGGTTCCTCGGCACCGAGCCGGTGCTCGCCTGCAACGCCATCACCGAGGAGGTGGCCGGCTGCGACCTGCTCATCCCGGAGAACTCCCCGCACGCGCAGGAGGTGACCACCGCCCGCCGGGAGGGCGACACCTACGTCCTCAACGGCGTCAAGCGGTTCATCACCAACGGCAAGGTCGCGCAGTGGTGCACCGTCTTCGCCAACCTCGAAGGACATGCCGGGGCGGACGGCCTGACCACCTTCGTCGTCCCGCTGGACAGCGAGGGCGTGACCCGCGGCCCGGTCGCGGACAAGATGGGCTACCGCGCCTGCCTCGGCACCACCCTGGTCTTCGAGGACGTCCGCGTGCCCGCCGCGAACGTGGTGCACGGCGAGGGCAACGGCTGGAACTTCCTCACCATGCAGTCCAACCAGGCCCGCACCACCGTCGCCGCGATCTCCACCGGCGTCGCTCGGGGCGCGTTCGAGATCGCCAGGCAGTGGTGCGGCGAGCGCGTCCAGGCCGGGGTGCCGCTGTACCGGCACCAGTTCAGCGCGCGCAAGCTCGCCGAGATGTCCGTGAAGATCGACGCCGCCCGGCTGCTCTACCTCCAGGCCGCCCACCAGGCCGACAACATGCTGCCCGCCCCCACCTACGGCCCGGCCGCCGCCAAGCTCTACGCGGACCGGATCGCCATCGAGGTGGCCGAGGAGGCCATGTCGATGCTCGGCGCCCGCGGCTACTGCCGCGAGTACAACGTCGAGAAGTTCGTCCGCGAGTCCTTCGGGGCCCGCATCTACGAGGGCACCCCCGAGGTCCTCGCGCTGGCCGTCACGGGCGCGCTCTACGGCCACCGCGCCTGATCCACGATCCGCCAGGGGGGAGTCATCGCGATGGAACGCACAATCGAACGGGCCCGGAGCACCGACGTCTACGCCTCCGAGGTGCAGATGGTGCACAGCCTGACCAGTTTCACGGGGCTCGCCGCCCAGGTGCCCGCGGACAGCCTCCTCTACCACTGCGAGCGGCCCGGCGGCCCGACCGTCCTCGCCGTGCGCAACGACGGGCTGCCGGAGCCGTACCGCCACGGCATCTACGGCTTCCGGCTCGCCCAGTACCTCCGCCTGAGGTTCGCCAGCGCGGATCTCGCCTTCCAGCGCTCACTGGTGACCGAGCCCCACGGCGGCCACCGGAACGAGATCCATGTGCTCGCCCTCGACGCGCCGAGCGGCGCGATCCTGCGCTATCTCTCGCTGGTCGGCTCGACCGACCCGGTGCCCCGGCACCTCAAGGACCCGGCACGGGCGCTCTTCCCGTGCGAGGTCGCCCACGGGGTCAATCTCTTCGAGCACGTGGAGTGCGACGGGGACCTCGACACCAGCCGTGTGTGGGAGGTCAAGCGGCTGGTGCACCGCGCCGAGGAGAATCGTTCCAGCGCTGATGCGCGGCTCCGCCTGACGCTGGAGCTGATGCTCGGCTTCTACACCGCGCTCGGCCGGATCGAGCCGGCCCCCGAGGTGCTCGTGGGGGACGGCGAGGAGGGCATCGCGATCCGCAGGCTGCTGCGCAGCCTGAAGGACATCACGGTGCTGGAGGGCACCCGGCCCTCGCTGCCCGCCGACGACCTGATGTTCCCGCTCTACACGCAGCGCGACGTGGTGAAGCCCTTCGTGGCGCGGGCTCCGCACGGCGAGGAACTGCAGCGACTGATCCGACACATCGACCGCGCCCTGTCCGACCGCGATCCGCTGAACGCCCTCAAGGGCCTGGTGGAGACGGTCGGCGGCCGCCTGCGGAGGGTTCACGTATGACCGGCATCCACACGACCGCGCCCGTCCCGGTCGGCGCGGCGACCGCCGCCACGGGGACGGACGGCGCCCCCGACGCGTTCTACGCCGCGTTCACCGAACGCAACCGCGGGCTGATCCCGGACGCCGCGCAGCGGGCGCTGCGGACGGCCGTGGTCCTCGTCGCGGGGTGCGGATCGACGGGCGGGGCGGCCGTCGATCCGCTGACCCGGCTGGGCGTCCAGCACTTCGTCCTCGCCGAGCCCGGCGCGTACGAGCTGAACAACCTCAACCGCCAGCACGCCGCGCACGCCGACATCGGCCGCAACAAGGCCGAGGTGGCCGCCGAGCGCGTCCGCGCGGTCAATCCGCACGCGGTCGCCGAGGTGCGCCCGGAGGGGATCCGGCCCGAGAACGTGGCGGCGCTGCTGGGCGGTTGCGACATCGTCGTCGACGGCGTCGACGTGACCACCCCGGAGGGCTGGCACGCCAAGTACGCCCTGCACGCCGAGGCCGCGGCCCAGGGCCGGCCCGTCGTCTCCGGCTACGACATGTCCGGCACCCAGTACATCCGCTACTACGACTACCGCCTCGGGCTGCCGCCGCTGGCCGGCGAGGTCACCGCGGAGCAGGTCGCCGCCGAGTCGGTGTGGGAGCTGCTGCTGCGGATCGTGCCGCGCGAGCTGGTGCCCGAGGACCTGCTGGCCGATGTGCGCGCCCACCGCGACGAGCCGGACTACAGCGTTCCGCAGCTGGTCTACACCTCGCTGCTCTTCGGCGTTCTGACGGCCCGTTATGTCGTCGAGGTGCTGGCCGGCCGTCCCGTCCGCGAGGCGCTGTCGCTGGACGTCCACCAGATTGTCCGACCGCAGTCCTAGGAGGAAGAGATGACGTCCGAACTGCTCAAGCCCGATCTCAAGGCCGATCCGGTCGCCCGCCAGACGAAGAAGGCGGCCCAGCTGCTCGTCGCGTCCGCCCGGCACTCGTACGACCCCATGGTGGACATCGACTGGGACGCGCCGCTCGTCGAGGGCAAGTGGTTCCTCGCGGAGAAGCGCTGCTCGCTCTACGGCACCGAGCTGTGGGACTCGCTCGGCGCCGAGCAGCGGATGCTGCTCAGCCGCGAGGAGCTGGCCGCCTCGGTCGCCGTCGGGGTGTGGACCGAGCACGTCCTGCTCCACCTGGTCTCCCGGTACGTCTACAAGCGCGACGTGTCGACCCCGCAGGTGCAGTTCGCCCTGACGGAGGTCGCGGACGAGGTCCGGCACATGATCATGTTCGCCAAGCTGGTGGAGAAGATCGGCGCCGAGATCTACCCGACCCCGCCGAAGACCCTCCGCAGCGGCCTGCTGCTCAAGACCTTCGCGCCGGTGCCGGCGCTGTGGGCACTGATCCTGCTCACCGAGGAGTTCTTCGACCGCTTCCAGCGCGAGCAGTCCAATGACGAGACCATCCAGCCCGTCGTGCGTGCGGTCGCCCGCATCCACGTGGTCGAGGAGGCCCGGCACATCTCCTTCGCCCGCACCGAGCTCGAGCGGTTCGTGCCCACCCTGTCCAAAGCCCGGCTCGGCGCCCTGCGCAGGCTGCTCGCGGGGATCGTCGCCGGCATGCGCAAGGACCGCTACAACCCGCTGATGTACCAGCGGGCCGGGCTCGACCCGAAGACCGCGATCGCGGCGGCCCGCGCCAACCCCAACAACATCGAGAACGCGAAGTACGGGGGCCAGCGGATCGCCGCGTACTACCGGCAGATCGGGCTGATCGGCGGCCCGACGGAGAAGGTCTGGCGCGAGGCCGGCTGGCTGTCGTGACCGCCCACCGCCACGAGTCGGACCACGGGCCCCACCACGACCACGGCCCCGACCACGACAACGTGCCCGACCACGACCACGACGAGGACGGCTACGCCGGACCGGCCACCCTGCTGGTGGCCGGCCGGACCCTCGACGTCGAGATCCGGCTGACCGGCTACTTCCAGCCCCTCGACGGCCGCTACCACTGGTACGGCCGGCTGGCCCCCGACGCGCGGCTGTCCGCGCTGGTGGCCGGCCGGCCGGTCCCGGTCACCGTGTGTACCCCGCACGGCCGGGCCGAGGGCGAGCTCTCCGACCCCGACCTGTGGCAGCGGATGCGGGTCGAGGGCACCAGCACGCCCCCCTTCACCGCCATGGCCACGCCCGGCCTCGAGAACTGACCCGCGAGAACCCCCAGGGAGCCGCACCATGTGCTTCGACGCCGATTCCGCGCCTCCGGTGCCCCACGGGCCGCAGGCCCTCGCCCGGGACCACCGGATCACGCTCACCGCGCGGGACGGAACCCGCTTCGCCGCCTTCGAGGCCGTACCGGAGAACCCCTCCGGCCTCGGCGTCGTCATCCTCCCCGATGTGCGCGGGCTCTACCGCTTCTACATCGAGCTGGCCCGGCGCTTCGCCGAGCACGGCCACCACGCGGTGGTCGTGGACTACTACGGCCGCACCGCGGGGGTGGGCGAGCGCGACGCGGACTTCCCCGTGAGCGAGCACATGGTGCGGCTGACCCCGCGCGGCCTGTACGACGACCTGTCCGCCGCGGTGGCGCACCTGCGCTCCCCCGAGGGCGGCGAGCGGCGCCGGATCGTCACCGCCGGTTTCTGCATCGGGGGCCGGCTGGCCGTACTCGCGGGCACCAAGAGGGCGGGCCACGGCCTCGCCGGGACGGTGGGGTTCTACTGCTGGCCCGCCCCCGGCCCTGACGGCGCGCCCGGCCCCACCCAGCGGGCGGGCGAGCTGACCGCTCCGGTGCTCGCGCTGATGGCGGGTGACGACCCCGGCATCCCGCAGGGGCACGTCGACGCCTTCGAGCGCGCCCTGGCCGAGGCGGGGATCGAGCACGAGGTGGTCACCTACCCCGGAGCCCCGCACAGCTTCTTCGACGTGAAGCAGGGCGACCACGTCGACGCCTCGGCCGACGCCTGGCGCAGGGTGCTGGCCTTCGCCGGGCGCGCGGCCGCCGGCTGAGACCGCCGCCGCGGAACGCGAAGAGCCCGTCCGATCGAGGCGATCGGACGGGCTCTCGTCACACTGTGGAAGTGGAGCTACGGGGATTCGAACCCCGGACCTCTTGCATGCCATGCAAGCGCTCTACCAACTGAGCTATAGCCCCGTGCTGTCGTTCCCCCGGGTTCCCCCGGCGACCTGGCATACATTACACGGCCATGGGGGCGGTTCGCCAAATCCATTCCTGGCCGACGCGACAGGGCTCCCGGTACTGTCGGCTGACCCCTCCCCGACCGAGAGCGGAGCAGGCCGCCGTGACCGCGACACAGCCCAGGGCCGCCGCCGAGGACGCGCCCCGGACCCTTCCGGCGCGGCGGGCCGTCCTCGTCGCGGCACTCGCCTGCCTGGTCTCCTTCACGGCCTTCTGGGCCGCCCAACGCGCCGCGCACGTCTCGATGATCGACCTCACCGTCTACCGGGCCGAGGGCTGGACGGTGCGCAAGGGCGGGGACCTGTACGCGATGCGCGTCACCCACGCCCAGCTGCCCAACACCTACCCCCCGTTCGCCGCGCTGCTCTTCACGCCGCTGACACTGCTCGGCACCGGTGCCTGCCGGATCGCGGCGACCCTGCTCAACCTGGGCCTGCTGGCGGCGCTCGGCCATCTGTCGCTCCGGCTGGCCGGGCTGCCGCGGCGGCTCCCCCCGGCGGCGGCCGCCCTCGGCGTGGCGGCGGCGGCCGTGTGGTGCGAGCCGGTGTGGACGACGCTGCGGTACGGGCAGATCAACCTGCTGCTCGCGGTCCTGGTGCTGTGGGACCTCACCCGGCGCGGGAACCGGGCGGCCGGGATCGGCATCGGCATCGCCGCGGGGATCAAGCTGACCCCGCTGCTGTTCGTGGTCTTCCTGGCCGTCGGCGGAGCGGCGGTGGCCTGGCGGCGGCGGGAACGGTGGAACCCGTGGCTGCGGCAGGCCGCCGTGGCGTGCGTCACCTTCGCGGCGACCGTGGGCGTCTCCGCGCTCGTGCTGCCGCGCGACTCGGGTCGCTTCTGGACCGGGGTGGTCTTCTCCGCCGACCGCGCCGGCCATGCCGAGGACACCGCCAACCAGTCCCTGCGGGGAGTGCTCGCGCGGGCGCTGCACACCGGCGACCCGGGCGGCTGGTGGCTCGTCACGGCCGTTGTCGCGGCCTGTGCGGGCCTGGCCGTCGCCACGGCGCACCTGCGGGCCGGGGAGCACGCCTGGGCGGTGCTGTGCTGTGCCGTGACGGGGCTCCTGGTCAGCCCGGTCTCCTGGTCGCACCACTGGGTGTGGGCGGTTCCCCTGGCCGTGTTCCTCGCCGGACGTGCCCCGCGCGGCCGCCGGCCCGCGCTCCGGTGGGGCGGAGCCGCGCTGTTCGGCCTGGTCTTCTGCTCGTACGCGCTGTGGCTCACGCCGCACGGCGACGGGGTCTCACGTCCCGAACTCCACCAGTCCGCGGCCCAGATGGCCCTCTCCGCGGTCTACCCGGCCGCCGGGGCGGCGTTCCTGGGCCTCGCGGCGGTCGTCGCGTGGCGCGGCCGGAGAGACCCCGCCCCGGCCCCCGCCTGAGCCGTCCGGCGCGGGGCCGGCCCCCAACAGGACCATGGGGCAGGCCACTTCGCGCCGCCTCGGTCGTTCACCGGCCCGCGCGCGGCACGGCGGCGGGTGGAACGCGAAGATCCCGCCTCCCCTGGGGGAGACGGGATCCGGTGCTTCTGTGGAGCTACGGGGATTCGAACCCCGGACCTCTTGCATGCCATGCAAGCGCTCTACCAACTGAGCTATAGCCCCGCTGTCCTCGGGCTTTCCGCCCTCCGAACGAGAAGAAGCTTAGCCGGTCGGGGCCGGATTCCTGAAATCGGCTCCGGGCCGGCTCCGGACCGGCCCCGCCCCGGGCGTCCGGGACCCGTCAGTCGTCGTCGCCGAGCACCGGCTCGGGCAGGGTGCCGGCGTTGTGCTCCAGCAGCCGCCAGCCGCGGGCGCCCTCGCCGAGAACCGACCAGCAGGTGTTGGACAGCCCGCCGAGCGCCTCCCAGCTGCGCGGGTCCAGCCCGAGGAGCCGCCCGATGGTGGTGCGGATGGCACCGCCGTGGCTGACGACGACCAGGACACCGCCGTCGGGCAGCTTGTCGGCCGCGGCGACCACCACGGGGGCTGCCCGGTCGGCGACCTCGGTCTCCAGCTCGCCGCCGCCGCGGCGCACGGGCTCGCCGCGCTTCCAGGCCGCGTACTGCTCGGCGTACCGCTCGGTGATCTCCTCGTGGGTCAGGCCCTGCCAGACGCCCGCGTAGGTCTCCCGCAGCCCCTCGTCGTAGGAGATGTCCAGGCCCGTGACGGCGGCCAGCTCGGCGGCGGTGTCGGCGGCCCGCTGCAGGTCGGAGGAGACGATCGCGTCCGGCTGCAGGGCGGCCAGCAGCCGGGCCGCGCGCTTGGCCTGCGCGACGCCGGTGGAGGTCAGCGGGATGTCCGTGGAGCCTTGGAAGCGGCCCTCCACGTTCCAGGAGGTCTGGCCGTGCCTCCAGAAGACGACGCGGCGGCCGCGACCTCGCGCGTGCCCGTTCAGATCAGCTCTCCGTCCTCGTCGGCGGCCGCGGTGGCACGGGCGTGCTCATCGGCCTTGCCGCGGGTGGCGACGGCGTCCTTGGGCAGCTCCAGCTCGGGGCAGTCCTTCCACAGCCGCTCCAGCGCGTAGAAGACCCGCTCCTCCGAGTGCTGGACGTGCACCACGATGTCGATGTAGTCGAGCAGGACCCAGCGGCCCTCGCGCTCGCCCTCGCGGCGCACCGGCTTGACGCCGAGCTCCTTCAGCAGCCGCTCCTCGACCTCGTCGACGATGGCCTTCACCTGGCGGTCGTTGGGCGCGGAGGCCAGCAGGAACGCGTCGGTGATGGAGAGGACGTCGCTGACGTCGTAGGCGATGATGTCGTGCGCGAGCTTGTCGGCTGCCGCCTGGGCGGCGGTCTGGATGAGCTCGATGGAGCGGTCCGTGGCGGTCACAGGTGCGGCTTTCCGGTCGGGGACGTCGTACGTCCAGGGTCTCACGGACCGCCCGCGGTCCCCGACCGGTTATGCGCCGCCCCGGTCAGCCGATCTTCGGCGGGGCGTAGTCCTGACCGAGGACGACCGTGATGTCCGCGTTGGAGGGGACGGTGCCCTTCTTGGCCACCTTGGCGGACAGGCCCAGCGTCTTGGCCAGCTCCTCCGCGTTCGCCTTCTGGTCGGCGTCGGCGTACAGGACCTGCGAGGCGGCCTGGGTGCCCGCGGTGGCGCCGGAGACGAAGGTGTAGCCGCCGCCGACGATCTGGACCTGGGCCTCGCCGGTGTTGTCGGCGACGCCGGAGCCGTTCCGCAGGACGACCCGGGGGATGCCGTCGGAGTCGGTGTTGGTGACGGTACCGCCCAGCACCTTCTTGACCACCTCATCGGTGGCCTTCTCGCTCAGCGTCCCGTCGGGCTGGACCGGCAGCGTCTCGGTGGCGTAGTCGCCGCCCTTGGCCTCCTCCGACAGCGCGGCGAGGCTGCTGCCGAGGTCCTTCTCGGTCAGCGGGGGCTCGATGACCTGGTTGAGTCCCTCGATGGTCTTGGTGGCCAGGTCCGAGTCGCTGTACATCTTCTTCAGCATGGCCTGGACGACCTGCCCGAAGCGGGCCAGCTGCTTGTCCGCCGCCTCGCCCGGCCCCCGGTACGTGGCGTAGGCGACGGCCGCCTGGCCGCCCAGTTCCTGCTGCCTGCCCGGCTTGACGAGGGTCTTGTCGTCCTTCTTCTTGCCGGCCTTCACCGTGGCGTCGGTGTCGACGAGGATGCCGCCGAGGGACTCGACGAGGTTGTCCAGGTAGGGGGTGTCCAGCCGCCAAGTGCCGCTGATCTTGGTGCCGAGCAGGCTCTCGAGGGCTTCCCGGGTCGGGGCGGAGCCGTTCTCCACCACGGACTTGCCGAGCGTGGTGCCGCCCCCGTCGTCGGCGCTCACGGCGAGTGAGTTGGGCAGCAGGATCGTCGTGCCCTTCTTGGTGGTCGAGTTGTTGACCAGCAGCGCGGTCGAAGTCGTGTCACTGCCCACCGGGCGCAGGTGGAGCACGATCACATCGCGCTTCTGGCCGCCCGCGGCCTGCTGGGCGGTCCCGGCGTCCCCGCCGAGGCCCGGGATCTTGCCGGCCTTCCACAGGTAGCCGACCCCGCCGACGGCGGCCAGCGCCAGGACGACGACCAGGGCGACCACGCGGTTGCGGCCGCGGCGCCTGGCCTCCTCGCGGCGCTCGGTGCGCGACTCGGTGAACTTCAGCCAGTCGATGACCTCTTCCGACTCCTCGGCCTCCTCGTCCACGAAGGAGAACTGGCCGGTGTGGTAGTCGGATTCGGCCGCCGGGGCATGCCCTGCGGCGGGCCGGGCCGGGGGCTCCTCGTACGCGGGCTGCCGCTGGGCCGGAGGCGCCTGCGGAGGGGCTTGCGGAGCGGCCTGCGCAGGCGCGGCCTGATCCGGTGCCGCGGGCTGCCGGCCGTACTGCTGCTGCTCGTAGTACGGCTCCTGGTACTGCGGCTGCTGCGGGATCCAGCCCTGATACTGCTGGGTCTGCTGCGCCTGCTGGGCCGGCTGCTGCGGCGGCGGCTGGTACTGCTGCGGCTCCTGCGGGTAGTACGGCTGCCCCTGGTACCCCTGCTGGTCCTGGTAGGGCTGCTGGGGGGACTGCTGGGCGTACGGGTCGTAGGAGCCGTACTCGTTGCCGTACTCACCCGCGTAATCGTTTGCGTAGTCACCCCGCTGCTGTGCGTAGGGGTCCTCTCCGTAAGGGTCCTGACCGCCCTGCTCGGGTGTTCCCTCGGCGTATTGCCATCGGGGGTAGTCGTTCACTGGGGACCCCTCCAGTTGCCGATCAGCCGCTGATCACTTACCGGTACAGCCTGCGTTTGTCGATGTAGCGCACGACGCCGTCGGGCACGAGGTACCAGACCGGCTCCCCCTTGGCGACCCGATGACGGCAGTCGGTCGAGGAGATCGCCAGCGCGGGCACCTCCACCAGGGAGACCCCGCCGGCCGGGAAGCCGGGGTCGGACAGGGTGTGCCCGGGGCGGGTGACGCCGATGAAGTGCGCCAGCGAGAACAGCTCCTCGGCCTTGCGCCAGGAGAAGATCTGGGCCAGCGCGTCCGCCCCCGTGATGAAGAACAGCTCCGCCTCGGGGTGCTCGGCCCGCAGATCGCGGAGCGTGTCGATGGTGTACGTGCGGCCGCCGCGCTCGATGTCACTGCGGCTGACCGAGAACTGCGGGTTCGACGCGGTGGCGATCACCGTCATCAGATAGCGGTCCTCGGCCGCCGACACCTTCTGGGCGCTCTTCTGCCAGGGCTGGCCGGTGGGCACGAAGACCACCTCGTCCAGCTGGAAAAGGTGCGCCACCTCGCTGGCCGCCACGAGGTGGCCGTGGTGGACGGGATCGAACGTCCCACCCATCACACCGATTCGCTTCTTCATGCGGATAGACCCTACCCGCATCGCCTGATCGCGCTCAGCGGTCGCGGTTGAAGCGGGTGGTGATGAAGAGCAGGAGCAGCAGCGCGAAGAGCGCACCGCCGCCCGTGAGGTACGGGCTGAGGCTCTCGTGGTTGCCGCCACCCTCGCCCTCGGCGAGCGTGGTCAGGACGGCTGCGGTCGCGTAGGAGGTCATTCGGCTGATCCCTTGATGGCTTTGAGGAATGTCGGCGGGCGGAAGAACTCGGCAACATCGTACGGGCGGTCGGGGCGGAACTTCGCGGTGGCTCCGCGCGTCCTTACTGAGGACGCGACGGGCGAGCAGGGGGGCGGGGACGCATATGTCCGGTCCGAACGATTCGAGCGGTGTGAACGGCGGAGCGGACGGCGGGAAGCGGCTGCCCGGGCGCAACCGGCGGCGCTTCGAGGGCATCTCCTCGCGCGCGTACGAACACCCGGCGGACCGTTCCGCGCTGGTGGCGCTGCGCAAGCTCAGCGGATTCGACACCGTCTTCAAGGCGCTCAGCGGCCTGCTGCCGGAGCGTTCGCTGCGGCTGCTGTTCCTCTCCGACTCGGTGCGCGTCGGCGACCAGCAGTTCGCGCACCTCCACGACATGCTGCGGGACGCCTGCTACATCCTCGACCTGCCCAAGGTCCCGGCGATGTACGTCACCCAGGACCCGCGGCCCAACGCGATGTGCATCGGCCTGGACGAGCCGATCATCGTCGTGACCACCGGGCTGGTGGAGCTGCTGGACGAGGAGGAGATGCGGGCCGTCGTGGGCCACGAGGTGGGCCACGCCCTGTCCGGCCACTCCGTCTACCGCACGATCCTGCTCTTCCTCACCAACCTGGCGCTGCGGGTCGCCTGGATACCGCTCGGCAATCTCGCGATCATGGCGATCGTCACCGCGCTGCGCGAGTGGTTCCGCAAGTCGGAGCTGTCCGCGGACCGCGCGGGACTCCTGGTCGGCCAGGATCTGCAGGCCTCGATGCGCGGCCTGATGAAGATCGCCGGCGGCAACCACCTGCACGAGATGAACGTGGACGCCTTCCTGAAGCAGGCCGAGGAGTACGAGGAGTCCGGCGACCTGCGCGACTCCGTGCTGAAGATCCTCAACGTGCTGCCGCGCAGCCACCCCTTCACCACCGTGCGGGCCGCGGAGCTGAAGAAGTGGGCCGCGAGCCGCGACCACCAGCGCATCATGGACGGCCACTACCCGCGCCGCAGCGAGGACCGGGACACCTCGGTCTACGACTCCTTCAAGGAATCCGCGAGCCATTACGCCGAAACGGTGAAGACGAGCAAGGATCCGCTGATGAAACTGCTCTCCGACATCGGGTCGGGGGCCGGCGACATGGGCGGCCGGCTGCGCGACCGCTTCACCGGGACGTCGGGCTCGGGCGCAGGCTCCGGGTCGTCGGCGCGCTCGCCGAAGGACTCGCCGGACTCCCCGCCGGAGAACTGAGCCCCGGCCCGGCCGGAGCCGGGGCGAGCAGTCCGCACACCGAGCCGATCGGGTGGCCGTGGTCGTACGGGTCGACTCCCGGCTGCACGGGCGGCCGCTGCCCGGCCAGCAGCGGCAGGAAGTGCGCCACCGGGGCGCTCACGCAGGACAGCGGGCCGGCCTCGACGGCCGCCTGCAGCAGTTCGACGTGCTTGTCGCGCAGGTCCTCGCGGTCGAAGCGCAGCCGCATCTCGCGCCGGACGGTGAACAGGGAGGCCTGGCCGCTGCCCCCGGTGGCGGCCTGCACGACGTAGACCAGGGTGTGGTCGGTCACGACCTCCAGCGCCTCCCCCGCCTCGGCCACGGCCATGGTGCCGCGCACCTTGACCTCGTCGTCGGCGAGGGCGACGCGGGTGGGGTCGAAGCGCACCAGCCAGCCGGTCGCCGCGTGGCGCCCGTCGTCGGCGGGCCGCTCCAGGCTGTGGTCGAACTGGTCGAGCTGCCCCGGGTCCAGCATCGTGCGCACCGTGCGGATGTCCCCGCCGGTCAGGGCGGCGGGAACGGCGGAGGAGGCGACCAGGTACTCCTTGGCGGAGAGCAGGGCCTGCATGACCTGGCTCTCGCTGAAGTGAGCGGTGCGGCGCGCGGGCGGCAGCGTGTAGCCCGCGCCGCCGGCCCGGTAGGTGTCGGCGCGCTGTCCGGCGAAGGGCTGCGACCGGTCCACGGCGGCCACCGCGGCCGTGGGGGTGAGCGGCAGCAGGGTGATCCGCAGCGGTTCCGCCACAGGCGGGGCGGGCGGGGCGTACGGATTGCGTATGCCCAGGTAGACGGCGGTGCCGAAGGCCACGGCGATCAGGAGGACGAGGACCAGGGCCTGCCGCGGGGCCCCGCCGCGGGCCCAGAAGCGGCGGGTGCGGACCGAGCGGGCGGAGCCGTCCAGCCGCTCCCGCGCGGAGAACTCCTGTATTCGGGCAGCGCGGACGAACGATTCGTCGAAGACGACGGATCGGTACTCGTCCTCACCACTTCCCGGGGAGCCCTCGGGGTTCCCCTCCGGTGGGTCACCAGGCCCTGCCATACAACAAGCGTAGGTCTGTCAGGGCCCTTTAAAACGTCCTGGTACGAGACAAGTTACGGCCGGGCTCAGGGGGTGTGGCTGACCGCCACCGGGGGTAGGGAGGGAGCTCCGATACGGCCGGTCGGGGCGGGCGGGACGGAGGGCTGGCGGGCCCCACCGGCGCCGCGGTAGACCGCCGCGAACGTCAGTGCGACGACGCCGATGCCCATGACCACGGCGAGCACCCAGGCCACCGTGCGATGCCAGCGACCGTGGCCCTGGTAGGGCCGGCGCTGGGCGTAGAGGTCCTCGTACTCCTCGTCCTCCGCCGAGCGCTCGGCATCCTCGTCGTCCTCGTCGTCGTACGGACCGGTGCCGTCCTCGCCGCCCAGGACGCGGGGGCGCGACGCGGCCTCCGCCTCGGCCTGCGCCGTGGCGGCGGCGAGCATGCGCTCGTGCGCGCTGGGTTCGTGGAAGGCGGCCGCCCGTATGAAGGCCTCGTCGAGCACCACGGACGCGAATTCGTCATCCGCGCCACCGTGGTCCTCGCCGTCCGGAAACGGCTTGCCCCCCAGTTCGTCCGGCACCCGTCCAGAATAGGGCCGATGACTCGGATTGGGCAGGCCGCTCGGGAAAGTCCGTCCGCGCGGGACGGTCAGCCGCGGATCTGCCCGTCCCCGGTGAAGACGTACTTGGTCGAGGTCAGCTCCGGCAGCCCCATGGGGCCGCGCGCGTGCAGCTTCTGGGTGGAGATCCCGATCTCCGCTCCGAAGCCGAACTGACCCCCGTCCGTGAAGCGGGTCGAGGCGTTGACGGCGACGGCGGCGGAATCCACCAACCGGGTGAATCGCCGGGCGGCCGGCTGCGAGGTGGTCACGATGGCCTCCGTGTGCCCCGAGGACCACAGCCGGATGTGCCGCACCGCGGCGTCCAGCGAGTCCACCACGGCGGCGGCGATGTCGTAGCTCAGATACTCGGTCTCCCAGTCCTCCGTGGTGGCCGGGACGACCGTGGCCTTCGTGCCGCACTTCTCGGCCAGCTCCCGCACCCGTTCGTCGGCGTGCACGGTGACCCCGGCCCCGGCCAGCGCGTCCAGGGCGCGCGGCAGGAAGTCGGCGGCGATGTCCTGGTGCACCAGGAGCGTCTCGGCGGCGTTGCACACGCTCGGCCGCTGGGCCTTGGAGTTGATCAGGATCGAGACGGCCATGTCGAGGTCGGCCTGCGCGTCCACGTACACATGGCAGTTGCCGGTGCCGGTCTCGATCACCGGGACGGTGGACTCCTCGACCACCGTCTTGATGAGGGAGGCGCCGCCACGCGGGATGAGCACGTCGACCATGCCGCGGGCGCGCATCAGTTCGCGCACCGACTCCCGGCTCTCCCCCGGCACCAACTGGACGGCGTCGGCGGGCAGTCCGGCACCGCCGACCGCGTCGCGGACCACCGTCACCAGCGCGGAGTTGGAGTGGTAGGCGGAGGAGGAACCGCGCAGCAGAACGGCGTTGCCGGACTTCAGGCACAACGCGGCGGCGTCCACGGTCACGTTGGGCCGGGCCTCGTAGATGATGCCCACCACGCCCAGCGGCACGCGGACCTGGCGCAGGTCCAGCCCGTTGGGCAGGGTGGAGCCGCGCACCACCTCGCCGACCGGGTCGGGCAGCCCGGCCACGTCGCGCACGTCGGAGGCGATGGCGCGGATCCGCTCGGGGGTCAGCGTCAGCCGGTCGACGATCGCCTCGCTGGTCCCCGCCTCACGGGCGCGAGCCACGTCCGTGGCGTTGGCCTCGACGATCTCCCGCGCACGGACTTCCAGGGCGTCGGCGACCGCCAGCAGCGCGTCGTCCTTCACCGAGCGCGGCAGCGGCGCGAGGTCCTCGGCGGCCGCGCGGGCCCGGTAGGCGGCCTGCAGCACCGGGCTCTTCGGCCACGGCGAGGGCAGGGAAGCGGCGAGGTCGTTGCTGTGGCTGCGGCTGCTCATAGCCGCCAGGGTACGGCGTGGGCGCCGGCCGGCGGGTCGGCTTTCCACCGGGTGAGACCCGGACGGGGCGAGGGCCGGACCCGCCTCGGACGCGGCCGGGGAGCGGCTGCAGGAACGGGAGCGGGAGCGGGCACGGGTGCGGCGCGGGAGCGGGAGCGGCGCGGGAGCGGGAGCGGCTCAGTAGGGGTGCACGCCGACGGGCGCCGCGGGAGGCGGGCCGTAGCCCTCCGCGAGGCGCTGGTGGTAGGTGTCCCGGTCGATGACCTCCAGGCCGACCGTCTCCCAGGGCGGCAGCTTGGCGGAGGAGCGGTGCTCGCCCCACAGCCGCAGCGCGATGGCGGCCGCGTCGTGCAGGTCGCGGGCCTCCTCCCAGTACCGGATCTCGGCGTGGTCGGCCGCGTACCGGCTGGTGAGCAGGAAGGGGTGGTCGTGGGCCAGCTGCTCCAGCGCGCGCCGCACCTCCGCGAGCGGGGCCTCGGGCCCGGAGACACTGAGCGTCACGTGCCAGAGCCGGGACACGGGGCGCTCCCGCGTCTGCGGGGCGGTGTCGTCGCTCGCCACGCTCACCAGCGTCCGCTCCGCCGTCCCTCGGGACGACGATGCCCCTGGGCGCCCTCGTCTCACCGGCGGCCTCCCTGTCGTCCCTGTCGTCGCGTCCCTGGCCGGATGTCGTGCCCCGCCCTCAAAGTCCAGCAGTCCGCGTGCGGCCGCGGGGCGGTTTTCACGAAGTAACCACGAAGGAGGTTGGCCTCAGTGGTGCAGGAGTACGAGGTCGTCCCGGTGCACGACCTCGCGTTCGTAGGCGGGGCCGAGTTCCCGCGCCAGTTCGCGGGTGGAGCGTCCGAGCAGCCGGGGCAGCTCGTTGGCGTCGAAGTTCACCAGGCCGCGCGCGACGGCGTGGCCGGAGGTGTCGCGCAGTTCGACCGGGTCGCCGGCCGTGAAGTGCCCCTCGACCCCCGCGATGCCCGCCGGCAGCAGTGAGGTGCGGCGCTTGACGACCGCCTGGACGGCGCCGTCGTCGAGGATGAGCGCGCCGAGCGGGGTGGAGGCGTGGGCCAGCCACAGCAGCCGGTCGGCGGAGCGCTTGCCGGTGGCGTGGAAGTGGGTTCCGGTGCGCCGTCCGGCAAGGGCGTCCGCGGCCTGCGAGGCGGAGGTGAGCACGACGGGGATCCCGGCCCCGGCGGCGATCCGGGCGGCCTCGACCTTGGTGACCATGCCACCGGTGCCGACACCGGCCTTGCCCGCGCTGCCGATGGAGACCCCCTCCAGGTCCTTCCGGCCGTGGACCTCCTCGATCCGCGCGCTGCCCGGGATGCCGGGGTCGCCGTCGTAGAGCCCGTCGACGTCGGAGAGCAGGACGAGCAGGTCGGCGCGGACCAGGTGGGCGACGAGAGCGGCGAGGCGGTCGTTGTCGCCGAAGCGGATCTCGTCGGTGGCCACCGTGTCGTTCTCGTTGACGATCGGCATGGCGCCCATCGCGAGCAACTTGTCCAGCGTGCGGTACGCGTTGCGGTAGTGCGCCCGGCGGCTCATGTCGTCGGAGGTGAGCAGCACCTGGCCGACCCGCACGCCGTACCGGGCGAAGGAGGCGGTGTAACGGGCGACGAGCAGGCCCTGGCCGACGCTGGCGGCGGCCTGCTGCCGTGCCAGGTCCCGGGGCCGCCGGTCCAGCCCGAGCGGTGCGAGGCCGGCGGCGATGGCGCCGGAGGAGACCAGGACGATCTCCTTGGCGGCGGCGCCGTCCTGTGCCCCGCGCGCCTTGGCCAGCACGTCGACGAGGGCGTCCACCCGGTCGGCGTCCAGTCCCCCGGCCGCCGTCGTCAGCGAGGACGAACCGACCTTGACCACGACCCGTCGGGCGTCCACCACGTCCTGCCTCGCGCTCGCCACGTCCGTCCCTTTCCTCTCCCGGCTCCGCAATCTACGTCACACGGGCGGACCGGCGCCGTCGGCTTCCACCCACCGGACGGGACGGAAGCACCGCCGCCCCGGGACCAAAGGCCCGGAGGGAGGGGCGGGAAATCCGCATAGCATGAACCATTGCCGCCGAAGCGCTCAGACCGCGCGCAGGCGGCCTATGCGATCAAGAGGAGCAATTCGCTTGTGACATCTCACACGGGACAGTGTGTACACGGCTTGCGCTCCCCGGCCACCGCACCTCCCCAGCAGGGAAGTTGCACGGCCGTTCGAGCCAAATGACCTCATCGTTTTGAATGGTAGGTTGCCCGCTGTGAAACGCACCATTGGGACCAGGACGGAGACCATCCACTTCGCGCTGCTGCTTTTGCAGGCCTGCGCGTTGATCGCCCAGATCGTGGGTGTGGCACTCCCCGGCACGGCGCTACTGGTCGGCGCCGCGGTGATCGGCTACGCCGCCGACCTCTGCCTGCACTCCGGCAAGAGCGCCCCTCCGAAGATCCTCGGCCAGTTGCAGGCCGAGGCGGTCACCCGGCAGGCGCTGCGCGACCTGCTCCTCGTGATCGGGCTGCTGCGGCTGGACGACGGGCCGTCGACGTCGTTCCTCCTGCTCTGCCTCGGCGGTCTGCTGACCGTGCACGGCGCGCACATCGCGCTGCAGGCCGGCGTCGTCCTGGTGCAGCGGGGCCGGAGGCTGCCGGTCGTCACCCGCAACATCGACACCTCCGCCCTCAGCCTGCCGTCCCCGCCCCCGTCGGTGATCACCCGCCGGCCCGGGCTGCGGATGCTGCTGATCCAGCTCACCGCCGTCGCGGGGCTGTCGGTCACCGCGGCCACCGGGCACACCGTGTGGGCCCTCGCCGGCGTCGCCCTGTCCGTGGTGATCGCGGCCGTGGCCCTGGCGGTCCTCGCCGCCGCCGTCCTTCGCGGCCGGCGCGCCCCGCAGCCGGAAGAGGTCATGGAGTGGTTCGACGCGTGGCTGCGGGACTACCAGCCCACCGTCGGCATGTACTTCTCCGGCGGCAGCAGCTCCGCGTACCAGGCCAACATGTGGCTGTCCGCGCTGGCCAAGCTCGACGGCCGGCCCGTGATCGTGCTGCGTGAACGGGGCATGGTGGCGCGCATCGGCCCCACCGACCTCCCCATCGTGTGCCTGCCGAAGGTCGCCGACCTCATGCGGCTCGGCGACACCAGCCTGAAGGTGCTGCTCCACCCGGCCAACGCGCCCAAGACCTCCCAGGTGCTGCGCATCCCGTCGATCATGCACGCCTTCGTCAACCACGGCGAGAGCGACAAGCTGTCCAGCTGCAACCCGTACGCGAAGGCCTACGACGAGGTCTGGGTGGCGGGACCCGCCGCCCGCGAGCGGTACGCCCTCGCCGCCGTCGGCGTGGCGGACGAGGACATCGTGGAGGTCGGCCGTCCCCAGCTGGCCGGGGTCGAGCGCGGTTCCGGTCCGGTGCGGGACGGGGAGCCGGTGACGGTCCTGTACGCGCCCACCTGGGAGGGATGGACCGACGACCCGGGCAACACCTCGATCGTCCTGGCGGGCGAGAAGCTCGTCAGCAAGCTGATCGCCGACCCCGGGGTCCGGCTCCTCTACCGGCCGCACCCCCTGACCGGGTCCGTCGACCCGCGGGCCGGCGCCGCCAACCAGCGCATCATCAAGCTCATCGAGGAAGCCAACCAGTCGCGTCCGCAGGCGGGCGCGTCGCCCGAGCAGCTCGCCCTGCTGGAGCGGACCGAGCGCGAGCTCGACCGGCTCACCGCCGCCTGGTCGCTGGGCGCCTCGGAGGACCTGGAGCCCGTGGCCGACCAGGGCGTGACCGGCGGACTCAGCGTCACCGAGGCCATCAGGCGCGCGACAGAGGAATGGGAGGCCGTCTACTGGACGGCGCGCCCCGCGACCGAGCACCAGGTGCTCACCGCGGAGAAGCCCGGCCTCTACTCCTGCTTCAACCACTCCGACGTGCTGATCACGGACGTGTCCAGCGTGATCTCCGAGTTCATGGTGAGCGGCAAGCCCTACGCGGTCACCAACACCACGGACCTGTCCGAGGAGGGCTTCCGCGAGACCTTCCCGACCGTCCGCGCCGGCACCGTGCTGACCCCGAAGGGCAAGGGGCTCGACGGGCTGCTGAAGGTGGCGCGGGGCACCGCCGAGGACACCCTCGCCACGGCGCGTGAGGAGCTGCGGGAGTATCTGCTGGGCCCGGCCGTGCCGACCTCCGCGGAGCGCTTCCAGGTGGCCGTGCACGCCCTCGCGGCGCGTGTGGACGAGCGGCGCGCCAAGGCCGCGCGCGGCACCGCGCAGGTCGTCCCGCGGCAGCGGGCCGGCGCCCTGTGACCGGGGCACGCTGAACCACCGAGGAGGCCCCCGGCGGAACGACCACGTTCCGCCGGGGGCCTCCTTCTTTGTGCCCGCCGCCCGTTCCGGGGGGGCGGGCACAGGGCTGTCCCGGGCGAAGCCGACACCCCCGCCCCCGCCCCCGCCCCCGCCCCCGACGCGGACGACGTCGCGCACGGGGTGTCCTCTGTCACGTTCGCCGCCCGGCGTCCTGAGGACCTCCCCGGCGGAGGGAACGAGAACCTGCCAGGCCGGCACGGTCCGCCGCTTCCGGAACGGTTCCGCGGCCCCGCCCGCGACGGATGGAGCCGAGAGATACCGTCCGCGAACTTTCTGTTTGCTTTCCATTCATCCGTACAACCCTTGCCGGTCGCCGCGGGTCGTACCAGCGGTGGATGTGACAGCCGTCCGCAATGGCGCATCTCTCTCCCGCCAACACCGAACCGGAAGCCGGTTCGGTGTTCTCTCCATTCGCGTCGAAAGGGTTCTGGTCCATGGAAATACCGCCGCTCGCGGAAGTACGGCGCCTCACCGAGAAGAAGCGGGACGCCTGGTGGACCGTCTTCCTGGTGGACCCCGTGGCGACCCCCTTGGTGCGCTGGACGGCCATGCGGACCCGGCTCACCCCCAACCAGATCACCTGGGGTGCCCTCTTCCTCGGCCTGGGAGCCGCGGCCTGCTTCGCGCTCGCCGACTGGAAATGGCTGATCATCGGCGCCGTGCTGTACCACTTCAGTTTCATCCTGGACTGCATGGACGGAAAGCTGGCCCGACTCACCGGAAAGGGCTCCGAATTCGGCGGCTGGCTCGACTACATCTTCGACCGCGTTCGCGTGGTCTGCTGCGCCGCGGCTCTTATGGGCGGGCAGTTCTATCGCACGGACAACCCCGTCTACATGTGGCTCGCCCTCGCGGTGATCTTCCTCGACGCGCTGCGGTATCTCGACGCGCTGCAGATCTTCAAGGTGCGGCACGGCATGCGGAAGAAGATCCAGAAGCGGCTCCAGGCGGTCGACTCCGCGAAGCCCCACGCCTTCATGGAGGACCTGCTGCGCGAGCGGTCCGAGGACGAGACGCAGGCCGAGGCGGAGGCCAGGAGCGAGGCCGAGGCGGAGACGGAGGCCGAGGCGGACGCGGAGACCGGGGCGTCCCCGCGGATCCTCCCCGCGCAGTGGACCGGTCCCGACGCCGTCCGGCCGGCCGCCACGGTCACGGCGCACGCCGCGGACCCGGCCGACCAGGCCGCCCAGGACGCCCAGGACGCCGACCCCGCGCCCGGGCGGGTCATCGACCTCCAGGAGACCTTCAAGAAGCGCTTCGGCCCCTACGCGGCCTTCCGCGACTTCCTGATCAGCCACCGGGTCCGGCCGCACCTGATCAGCGGCATCGAGTTCCAGATGGCGGTCTTCATCATCGCGCCGCTGACCGGCGCCATCATCGGAACCACCATCGCCGCGGCCGCACTGCTGCTGATCTTCGAGTTCGCCATCATCTACAAGCTGCTGCTCTCCACGCGCGACTTCGAGCACGTGATGGCCGACCTCGAGGAGGAGGCCCGGTCGTACCACGAGAGCGACAGCGCGGCGCCGCCCCTGCAGACGTCCATGAGCTGAACCGCACGCCGGCCGGTCCCCCCGGCCGGCCGTGCACGGACAAGGGCCGGCCCCCTCGGTGAGGGGGCCGGCCCTTGTCCGTGGCGCTCGCGGATCAGGAGTCGAAGGGGTCGAAGCCCTCGAACTCCTTCTGGACGTCGTCCCGTTCGGCGTCCCGGTCCTTTCGGCGCTGTGCGGCCGGCCGGGGCTCGTCGAAGCGGTGGTCCTCGCCACGGCGTCCGAGCATCTCGGCGCCGGCCGCCACGGACGGCTCCCAGTCGAAGACGACGGCGTCGTCCTCGTCGCCGATCACGACCTCGTCGCCCTCCCGGGCACCGGCCTTGACCAACTGCTCCTCGACACCGAGGCGGGCCAGCCGGTCGGCGAGGTAGCCGACGGCCTCGTCGTTGGCGAAGTCGGTCTGGCGGACCCAGCGTTCGGGCTTCTCGCCGCGGACCCGGTAGAAGCCGTCCTCGGCGGTCACGGTGAAGCCGGCGTCGTCCACGGCCTTGGGCCGGATGACGATGCGGGTGGCCTCCTGGACGGGCTGGGCCGCGCGGGCCTCGGCGACGATGCCCGCGAGGGCGTAGGAGAGCTCGTTGAGGCCCTTGTGGGCCACCGCCGACACCTCGAAGACCCGGTAGCCGCGCGCCTCGAGGTCGGGGCGGACCATGTCCGCCAGATCCTGGCCGTCCGGGATGTCGATCTTGTTGAGGACGACGATCCGCGGCCGGTCCTCGAGACCGCCGTACGCCCGCAGCTCCGCCTCGATGACGTCGAGGTCGGTCAGCGGGTCCCGCTCGGACTCCAGGGTGGCGGTGTCCAGGACGTGGACCAGGACGCTGCAGCGCTCGACGTGCCGCAGGAACTCCAGGCCCAGGCCCCGTCCCTCGCTGGCGCCCGGGATGAGCCCGGGGACGTCGGCGACGGTGTAGACGGTCGAACCGGCCGTCACGACGCCCAGGTTGGGGACGAGGGTGGTGAAGGGGTAGTCCGCGATCTTCGGCTTGGCGGCCGACAGCACCGAGATGAGCGAGGACTTGCCCGCGCTCGGGTACCCGACCAGCGCCACGTCGGCGACGGTCTTCAGCTCCAGGACGACGTCCCCGGACTGGCCCGGCTCACCCAGCAGCGCGAAGCCCGGCGCCTTGCGGCGGGCGGAGGCCAGCGCCGCGTTGCCGAGGCCGCCGCGGCCGCCCTGTCCGGCGACGAAGGTGGTGCCGTGGCCGACGAGGTCGGCGAGCACATTGCCGTGCTTGTCCAGGACGACGGTGCCGTCCGGAACCGGCAGGATCAGGTCCGTGCCGTCCTTGCCGGAACGGTTGCCGCCCTCGCCGGGCTTGCCGTTGGTGGCCTTGCGGTGCGGGTGGTGGTGGTACTCGATGAGCGTGGTGACCGACTGGTCGACGACCAGCGTCACATCGCCGCCACGGCCGCCGTTGCCGCCGTCCGGTCCGCCCAGCGGCTTGAACTTCTCCCGGTGCACGGAGGCGCAGCCATGGCCCCCGTTACCCGCGGCGACGTGCAGCTCGACGCGGTCCACGAAGGTGGTCATGCGGATGTTCCTCCTGATGCGTACGGGAATGTCTGTGGGTTAACGCGCCGAGGGCGGACCTGCTTCCCGGTCCGGGAAACAGGGTCCGCCCTCGGTGAAGTCGTATCGCCGCCGATCGCTCAGGCGACGGGAACGATGTTCACGACCTTGCGACCACGGCTGGTGCCGAACTCGACCGCACCGGCGGCGAGGGCGAACAGCGTGTCGTCCTTGCCACGGCCGACGCCCGCGCCGGGGTGGAAGTGGGTGCCGCGCTGGCGGACGATGATCTCACCGGCGTTCACGACCTGGCCGCCGAAGCGCTTGACGCCGAGCCGCTGGGCGTTGGAGTCGCGACCGTTCCGGGTGGACGATGCGCCCTTCTTGTGTGCCATCTCTCCTCAGTCCCTTACTTCGCAGCGGCGGGGATGCCGGTGATCTTCAGCGCCGTGTACTGCTGGCGGTGACCCTGACGACGGCGGTAGCCGGTCTTGTTCTTGTACCGCAGGATGTCGATCTTCTGGCCCTTGTGGTGGTCCACGATCTCGGCCTGGACCTTGATCCCGGCCAACACCCACGGGTCGCTGGTGACGGCGTCGCCGTCGACGACGAGCAGCGTCGAGAGCTCGACCGCGTCGCCAACCTTGCCAGTGGAAATCTTGTCAACCTCGACGATGTCGCCGACGGCCACCTTGTGCTGGCGGCCACCGCTGCGCACGATTGCGTACACGCGGAACTCACTCTCTCGCTCGGATCGTCACTCCTGACGCCAGCCGTCCCTGTGGTGCGTGGGGGGCCTCTCCCGGCCGGGGCCGGAAGGGATCTGCTCAGGAATGGGCGCTAAAACGCCGAAGGTCAAGGTTACGGGGCCGCCCCGATGGGGTCAAACCGGGGTGGGCCCACCGGCGGACGCGCCGCGGGCCGCCCCCCGGTGGGGGACGGCCCGCGTGCGGTGACCCGGGGTCAGGACCCTTCGGTGGGCGCCTCGGCGGTGGCCTTGGCCGCGGTCTTCTTCGCCGTCGTCTTCTTGGCGGCGGTCTTCTTGGCCACGGTCTTCTTCGCGGCCGTCTTCTTCGCGGCCGCCTTCTTGGCCGGCGCCTTCTTGGCGGCCGTCTTGCGCGGCGCCCGCTTCTTCGGCTCCGCCTGCTCCTCCTCGACGGCCTCCGGCTCACCGGCCGCCGGGGCCTCCGCCGGCTGCGCCTCGGTACCCGCGACGACCACGACCGCGGCCTCCTCGGCCGAGGACGGCGCGCCCGCCGGAGCGGACACCCTGCGCGTGACCCGGCGGCGGGCCGGCCGCGCCGGCTCCTCGACCTCGGCGACGGGCTCCGGCTCGGGGGCCGGGGCCGGCGCCTCGGCGGCCTGCTCCGCCGCGGCCGGCACGACCACGGTCGCCGCCTCGCCCGCCGGAGCGCTCGGCGCGGTGGCCTTGCGGGTCGCCCGGCGCCGGGTGCGGACCGGGGCGACCGGCTCCTCGGCCACCTCGGCCGTACCGACGACGACCTCGGGCACCTCGACGGCGGTGGCCGTCGCGGACTCCGCCGCCTGGGGCTCGGTGACCGGCGCGACCGACGGGACGACCGTGACGATCTCGGCCGTCGCGTCCGGCGAACTCACCGGCGCGGTGACCCGCCGCGAGGCACGCCGCCGGGAACGACGCCCGGCCGCCGCCTCGGCCTCGGCCGGGCTGCTGTACCACTCCTCGTCCCCGCCGACCGCCGGCACCAGCTCCGCCTCGGCGACCGCGACCGGCTCCAGCTCCGGAACCTCCTCCGCGGCCTCCTCGGCCTCGGTGACGGCGACCGTCTCCGCGACCGCCGGCTCCTCCGCCGCGCCGCCGCGACGGCGCTTGCGCTTGCCGCCACCGCCGACCGCCGAAGGCTGCTCCATGTGGACGATCACGCCACGGCCGTTGCAGTGCACGCAGGTCTCGGAGAAGGACTCCAGCAGGCCCTGGCCCACCCTCTTGCGGGTCATCTGGACCAGGCCCAGCGAAGTGACCTCGGCCACCTGGTGCTTGGTGCGGTCCCGCCCCAGGCACTCCAGCAGCCGCCGCATGACCAGGTCGCGGTTGGACTCCAGCACCATGTCGATGAAGTCGATCACGATGATGCCGCCCAGGTCGCGCAGCCGCAGCTGGCGCACGATCTCCTCGGCCGCCTCCAGGTTGTTCCTGGTGACCGTCTCCTCCAGGTTGCCGCCCTGGCCGGTGAACTTGCCGGTGTTGACGTCGATGACGACCATCGCCTCGGTCCGGTCGATCACCAGCGAACCGCCGCTCGGCAGCCAGACCTTGCGGTCCAGCGCCTTCAGCAGCTGCTCGTCGATCCGGTACGTGGCGAAGGCGTCGACCTCGGAGGTCCAGCGGCTCAGCCGGTCCGCCAGGTCCGGCGCGACGTGCGAGACATAGCCGTGGATGGTCTCCCAGGCGGTGTCACCGCTGACGATGACCTTGCCGAAGTCCTCGTTGAAGATGTCGCGGACCACGCGGACGGTCATGTCCGGCTCGCCGTAGAGCAGCGACGGGGCGTTGCCGCTCTTGGCCTTCTTCTGGATGTCCTCCCACTGCGACTGCAGCCGCTCGACGTCGCGGCGCAGCTCGTCCTCGCTCGCACCCTCGGCGGCGGTGCGCACGATGACGCCCGCGTCCTCGGGGACGATCTTCTTGAGGATCTGCTTCAGCCGGGCACGCTCGGTGTCGGGCAGCTTGCGGCTGATGCCGGTCATCGAGCCCTCGGGCACGTAGACCAGGTAGCGGCCGGGCAGCGAGACCTGGCTGGTCAGGCGGGCGCCCTTGTGGCCGATCGGGTCCTTGGTGACCTGGACCAGCACGGACTGGCCGGACTTGAGGGCCGCCTCGATACGCCGCGGGCCGTTGCCCATGCCCAGCGCCTCGAAGTTGACCTCACCGGCGTACAGGACCGCGTTGCGGCCCTTGCCGATGTCGACGAACGCGGCCTCCATGGACGGCAGCACGTTCTGGACCTTGCCCAGATAGACGTTGCCGACGTACGAGGTGGCCTGCTCCTTGTTCACGTAGTGCTCGACGAGGACGCCGTCCTCCAGCACGCCGATCTGCGTCCGGTCGCCGTTCTCGCGGACGACCATCACCCGCTCGACGGCCTCGCGGCGGGCCAGGAACTCGGCCTCGGTGATGATCGGCACACGCCGGCGGCCCTGCTCGCGGCCCTCACGGCGGCGCTGCTTCTTGGCCTCCAGGCGCGTGGAGCCCTTGATGGACTGCACCTCGTCGACCGGCTCGGACGCCTTGCGCGGCTCACGGATCTTCACGACCGTGCGCTCCGGCGCGTCCTCGCCCAGGCTCTCCTCGGCCGGACCCTCGCCACCACGACGGCGGCGACGGCGACGGCGACGGCTGGTGCTGCTGCTCTCGGCCGAGTCCTCGTCCTCCTCGGACTCCTCGCCGGCGCCCTCGCCCTCGGCCTCCTCGTCCTCGCCGACCGCGCCCTCCTCGCCGTCGACGGCCTCGCCACGACGACGGCGACGGCCACCACGGCGCCGACGGCGCGACGGCCGCTCGCCGCCCTCGCCCTCGTGCTCGTCGGCCTCGAACTCCTCGGCCTCGGCCTCGGCCTCCGCCTCGTCCTCCTGCGCGGCCTCGGGCTCCTCGTGGACCTGCTCGGTCACGGCCGCCTCCGCGGCCTCCACGGGCTCCCCCCGCCGACGGCGACGACGACGGCGCCCACCGGTCTCGGCGGCGTACTCGTCCGCCTCGGGCTCCTCCGGCTCCTCGCGCTCGGCGGGCTGCTCGCGCTCGGCGGGCTGCTCCGCCTGCACCACGCCGGGGGCCTGGAACACCGGAGCCTGGAACACGGCCATGGGCGGCCGCACGACCCGGCGGCGGCCCCGCGCGGGAGCGGCCTCGGGCTCGGCCTCGGGCTCGGGCTCCACCTCGGGGGCGGTCTCGGCGCCCTGCGCCTCCTGCACCTCGATGACGACCGAGTCCGCGGGGACGCCGAACGCCTCCGCGACGGCCACGACCGCGGCCGCGCGGGCCGCGTCGACGGTGTCGCCGTAGCCCCGGATCTCGTAGGCGTCCTCGACCTCCACGGCCCAGCCGGAACCGTCCGGGACGGCCTTGGCGGAGTAGCTGCGCCGCTCCGGAGCGCCCTCCGCGGGCGCCTGGGCCGACTCCTCGTCGCGCGGCGCGAGCGCGCCCGGCTTCAGACGGCGCGAACCGTCGTCGGCGGCCAGGAAGGACGCCGACGGAGCGGTACGCCTGCCGCGCGAACGGGTGGCCTTGGACTGCTCGGTCTTCCCCCGCCTCTGCTTCGGTGCGGGCTCCTCCTGCAGCGCCTTCGCGGGGACGTCGGCGGCGGCCGCGGCCACCTCCTCGGCCGGCACCGGCTCGGGGCTGGCGACCTTCCGCGTGGCACGGCGCCGGGTACGCGCCGGAGCGACCGGCTGCTCGGCCTGCTCCGCCTCGGGCGCGGCCTCGGCGTGCAGCGGCAGGTCGGCCTGGAGTTCCTTCGCCTGCGTGTCGGCGGCGGCCGCGGGACCGGACTCCGCCTCGGCCGGCACCGGCTCGGGGCTGGCGACCTTCCGCGTGGCACGGCGCCGGGTACGCGCCGGAGTGGCCGGCTGCTCGGCCTGCTCCGCCTCCGGGGCCGGGGAGGTCTCGGCGGCGGGGGCCTCGGGGGCGGTCGCGGCGGCGGCCGCCTTCCGCGTCGCGCGACGGCGCGCCGGGGCGGGAGCGCCCTCGGCCGTCGCGTCGGCCGTGTCACCGGTCTGCGGCTCCGGAGCGGAGACCTTGCGGGTGGCCCGGCGACGCGTGCGCGCGGGCGCGGCCTCGGCCGCGGGGGCTTCAGCCGGTATGGCCGGCGATTCGGCGGCCTCGGCGGACCGGGCGGGGGCCTCGGAGATCGCGTCCGGGGCGGCCTCGCCTGCCGCGGGCGGTCCCGCGGGGCGGCTGGCCGCTCGGCGACGGCGGCGCGGAGCGGCCGTGCCTTCCGTGTCGGTGCCGCCGGAGGCGGCTTCGGTGGCGCCGCTCTCGGGCGCCTCGTTCGGCTCGTTGGTCTCGAGCATGCGGGCATTTCTCCCGTCGCGCTCCCGGGCGCCGCGTCCTGGTCCGGTACGCGACGGCCCGCGTCTCAGCGGGGCCGCCGCCCGGGGGCGCGGGCGCCACACGGGAACTGTCGTGTAGCTCGTCGGCACCGCATTGACGGGCCGACGAAAGTCTCGTCTGATGCGTGCTGCCGGACCCGGGTTTCCCCGGATGCGTCGGCCGCACAACGACGACGTTCCTAGGCGGAACCCTCCGGCGCCGCCGCGGCATCGCGGTCAGGCGCGAGCGGATCGGTCACCGTGCCGGTCTCCTCATCGAGCGGCCCCTGCGCCAGCCTGGTCACCGCAGCGGGGACCGGCGGCGCGAGGTCGGCCACCGCGCGGAGGCCGGACAGGACGTCGTCGGGTCGTACAGCAGGTGTCACATGCCGAACAACCAGCCGCAGTATCGCACAAGCTCCTGGTGTCGGCCTATCGGCATCCCGTTCGAGAATGCCGTCCTGGGCCCCGGCCACCTGCGGATCGACCGCTTCGAGCCGGGTCACGGCCTCGCGCGCGTCGAAAGTCCGCACGCCGTTCTTCGTCATCCGCTGGACCTCGACGGCCCCGGCGGCGAGGAACGCCGCCACGGCCCGCTCGGCCTCGGCGTGCTCCACACCGTCCAGCCGCAGCTGCCACACGGACGCCTCCAGCCGCTCGGCGAGCCCCGACGTACGGGCCTCGACGGCCTCGACCACGTCGAGGCCGGCCGGCAGTGACTCGTCCAGCAGCAGGCGCAGCTTCTCCGGCTCGCGGGCCTCCGCGAGCGCGATCTCCAGGTACTCGGCCTCGCTTCCCACGCCGGTGGGTGCGGCGTTGGCGTACGACACCTTGGGGTGCGGGGTGAAACCCGCCGAGTAGGCCATGGGCACCTCGGCGCGGCGCAGGGCCCGCTCGAATGCGCGCTGGAAGTCGCGGTGGCTGGTGAACCGGAGGCGGCCGCGCTTGGTGTAGCGCAGTCGGATGCGCTGCACCGCGGGTGCGGGCGGCGGGCCTTCGGGCTGTCGCTTGCCCAGTGTCGTTCAGTCCTTCGTACGTCTGGTCACCCCGGATGGGGCTGCCTGTCGTCTTCCAGGTTACTGGGGTTCCGGCCTTCCGGTTCCGTACGGGGCCCACCGCGCTCCACCGGTCGCGGCGCGCCGAACAACGCGGTACGGATATCGGCCCGCACTCCGCGCACCGTCTCCCGCGCCACGGCCAGCGCACCACGCACCGCCCGGCCCGCCTCGGCCGCCACACGCCGCACCGGCCGCCACACCGGCAGCACGACGGTGTGCCACACCCAGACCACCGGAAGCACCAGAACCACGGTGCCCAGCCACTTCAGCGCGCGGCCCACGGCCCGCGAGACATACCCGGCCACCCGCCAGCCGACCACCAGAGCGGCCCAGACCTCCCGGGCCACCGGCACGACGACCCGGCACCAGAGGAAGACGAGCGGGACCACGACCAGCCACCGCACCAGCCACACCACACCGGCCGCGCCCGGTACCAGGAGATACCGGTACACCGCGACGGCCGGGATCACGAAGAGGAGCCGCACCGCCCACCGGGCCAGCCACACCGCCCCGGCGGCCACCGGCACCAGCACATGGCGGTACAGCGCCGCCACCGGCACCACGAGGAGCACCCGCACGACCCAGACCGCCCCGGCACCGGCCGCCCGGCCCAGCGGGGCCAGCACATACCGCCACAGCGCCACAGCGGGCAGCACGACCAGCACGGAGACCGCCCACGCCACGGCGACGCCCACGGCCCGGCCCACCGGAGCCAGCACATACCGCCACAGCGCCACCCCCGGCACGACCACCAGGTACCGCCACAGCCCCCGCGCCGCCCACACCACCCCAAGACCCACTGGAACCAGCACGAACCGCCACAACGCCACCGCCGGGACGACCAGCAGCACCCGGACCAGCCACCCCCCAACGCGGCCCAGCACACGCCCCGCCAAACGGCCCGCCGCACGGAGCGCGTCCCACGCCATCCGCAGCGGCAACACCACCACCAGCGCGACAATGCGCACCGGCATCCTGATCGCCACCGTCAGGCAGCCGTCTCCCTCACCGCCGTACCCCCCGGCGCTCCCCCGCTCCTGCATGCCTGAACGTTACGCCCAGAAGCGCAACTTGCCCTCCCGCCGGTCGGCGCGTATTCCGCCGCGGGCCCCGATGACCTTCCGGGGCGCGGTGTTGCCGCCGTCGCAGGTGACCAACGCCCGCCCGAGGCCCGGTTCACGCGCCGGCGGCAGCCCCGCGGCGTGCCCGCGCCGATGTGGCCGAGCAACTCGCCCCAGGGCGGCGCGAGATGGCGGCGTCCGGAGAGCCGCCCGAGGAAATCCTCACCGGCCCCCGCCGCGGCCCTCCGCGCGCCACTCCTCCACGGCCTCGACGTACGAGGCGCGCACCCGGACGGTCGGGACGCTGCCGCTCCCCCGCTCCGGCCCGGTCTCCCGAACAACGGCGACGCCGGTCCCGCCCGGAGGCGGGACCGGCGTCGTCGCGGTCTCTGCTCGTTGGCCTCGGCCGGGGCCGAAGCGCGGGTGCGGCGCCCGGCTACTTCACCACGGTCAGCGGAAGCAGCTTCTTCCCCGTAGGCCCGATCTGAATGGAGGTCTGCATCTGAGGACACACCCCGCAATCGAAGCACGGCGTCCAGCGGCAGTCCTCGACCTCGGTCTCGTCGAGGGCGTCCTGCCAGTCCTCCCAGAGCCAGTCCTTGTCCAGGCCGGAGTCCAGGTGGTCCCAGGGCAGGACCTCCTCGTAGGTGCGCTCGCGCGTGGTGTACCAGGCGAGGTCGACGCCCTGCTCCGGGAGCGCCTCCTCGCACATGCGGATCCAGCGGTCGTAGGAGAAGTGCTCGCGCCAGCCGTCGAAGCGGCCGCCGTCCTCGTAGACGGCGCGGATGACGGCGCCGACGCGGCGGTCACCACGGGAGAGCAGGCCCTCGATGATGCCGGGCTTGCCGTCGTGGTAGCGGAAGCCGATGTTCCGGCCGTACTTCCGGTCGCCGCGGATGGCGTCGCGCAGCTTCTCCAGTCGGGCGTCGGTCTCCTCGACGCCGAGCTGCGGGGCCCACTGGAACGGGGTGTGCGGCTTGGGCACGAAGCCGCCGATCGACACCGTGGCACGGATGTCGTTCTGGCCGGTGACCTCGCGCCCCTTCTGGATGACGTTCTTCGCCATGTCGGCGATCTGCAGCACGTCCTCGTCGGTCTCGGTGGGCAGACCGCACATGAAGTAGAGCTTCACCTGGCGCCAGCCGTTGCCGTAGGCGGTGGCGACGGTGCGGATCAGGTCCTCTTCCGAGACCATCTTGTTGATGACCTTGCGGATGCGCTCGGAGCCGCCCTCGGGGGCGAAGGTGAGTCCGGACCGGCGGCCGTTGCGGGTCAGCTCGTTGGCCAGGTCGATGTTGAAGGCGTCGACGCGGGTGGAGGGGAGGGACAGGCCGATCTTGTCCTCCGTGTACCGGTCGGCGAGGCCCTTGGCCACCTCGGCGATCTCGGTGTGGTCGGCGGAGGACAGCGACAGCAGGCCGACCTCCTCGAAGCCGGTCGCCTTCAGGCCCTTGTCGACCATCTCGCCGATGCCGGTGATGCTGCGCTCGCGCACCGGGCGGGTGATCATGCCCGCCTGGCAGAAGCGGCAGCCGCGGGTGCAGCCGCGGAAGATCTCCACGGACATCCGCTCGTGGACCGTCTCCGCGAGCGGGACCAGGGGCTGCTTGGGGTACGGCCACTCGTCCAGGTCCATGACGGTGTGCTTGGACACCCGCCACGGGACGCCGGAGCGGTTGGGGACGACGCGGGCGATGCGGCCGTCGGCCAGGTACTCCACGTCGTAGAACTTCGGCACGTACACCCCGCCGGTGCGGGCGAGCCGGAACAGCAGCTCGTCGCGGCCGCCGGGGCGGCCCTCGGCCTTCCAGGCGCGGATCACGTCGGTGATCTCGAGTACGGCCTGCTCGCCGTCGCCGATCACGGCGGCGTCGAGGAAGTCCGCGATGGGCTCCGGGTTGAAGGCCGCGTGGCCGCCGGCGAGCACGATCGGGTCGTCCTCGGTGCGGTCCCGGGCCTCCAGCGGGATGCCCGCGAGGTCGAGGGCGGTGAGCATGTTGGTGTAGCCGAGCTCCGTGGAGAAGCTGAGGCCGAACACGTCGAAGGCCTTGACCGGGCGGTGCGCGTCCACCGTGAACTGCGGCACGCCGTGCTCGCGCATCAGCGCCTCGAGGTCCGGCCACACGCTGTAGGTGCGCTCCGCGAGGACGCCCTCGCGCTCGTTGAGCACCTCGTAGAGGATCATCACGCCCTGGTTGGGCAGCCCGACCTCGTAGGCGTCCGGGTACATCAGGGACCAACGGACGTCGCACTCGTCCCAGGGCTTGACGGTGGAGTTCAGCTCCCCGCCGACGTACTGGATCGGCTTCTGCACATGCGGCAGCAGGGCCTCGAGCTGGGGGAAGACCGACTCGACAGGCATCAGAGGTGTCTTTCGTGAGCTGGCAAGGGTGACCATTCAGCGTAACGCCTCGCGAAGGGCTTCCCGGTCGCGCTCGGCACGGCGCGGGCGGACGCGGGACGGTCGCGGGGCGGACGCGGGCGCGGTGAAGCCCTTCCCGGCCCGGCCCTCGTCGGCCGTCCGGCCTTCGGCTCAGCCGGCCAGCTTGCCGCGGTCGGACGCGGGCCAGGCCTTGGGCAGCTCGTTCTCGGCCGCCGCGGCGGCGTCGCGTTCGAGCTGGTAGAGCACGCCGTACGGGAAGGTGTCCTCGCCGGCCTCGCGGGCGTCGGAGGCGAGGCGGAGGACGGCGTCGCGGCAGATGACGCTGTCCTGGTGCTCGCCGAGGAGCTGCTGGACGGCCTTCATGCGCTGTGTGTGCTTCTTGGCGGGCTTGCGCAGCGCCGGGACGGCCTGGGCGGCCTCGCTGCTGTAGCGGGCGCGTTTGGCGGCCTTGCGGGCGTCGTGGAGGACGAGGTCGCGCTCGTGGCCGGGGGTCATCCGCAGGGCGTGTTCGACGCGGCGGCGCAGCCGGCGGTGGTCGCGGCTGACGGCCTCGGCGACGGCGGGGGCGGCGGGGGATTCGGCGGCGTCGAGCAGCGGCGGGTCGGCGAGCAGTGCCTCGAGGGTGTCGAGGAGCCGGAAGTAGCGCGGACCGGCGAGTTCGCGGAGGAGTTCCTTGCGGGCGCCCTCGTGGACGGGGGCGTCGCCGCCGATGCGTGCGGTGAGGGTCTCGGTGACGATGTCGTCGGGCAGTTCGGCGAGGCGGTCCCGGAGGCGTTCGGCGAGGACCTCGCGGTCGCGTTCCAGGCCGAGGACTCCGGCGAGCCATTTGAGTTCGTCGCCGACGGGGTCGGTCGCCTCGCGGTCGAGTTCGCGGCGGAAGGACGCGAAGGCGCTGCGCAGCCGCCGGGTGGAGACCCGCATCTGGTGGACGGAGTCGGGTTCGTCGCGGCGGACCTGCGGGTCCCAGCTCATGATGGCCGCGACCTGTTCGTGGACGTAGGTCATGACGGCGTCGCCGGCGGTGCCGGTGGAGGACGGGGGGCTCGGCGGGCGGGGGGCGGCGGTGAGGCGGTCGCCGAGGGCGCGGGCGAGTTTGGAGGGTGAGGTGGAGCGCCGCAGTCCGGCGGCGCGGAGGCGTTTCTCGACGGCGTCGAGGAGTGCGGGGTCGCCGTCGAGGAGTTCGGTCTCCACTTCGGTCCAGGTGCTCTCGGGCCCGTCGGCTCCGTGGTCGGGGACGGTGGCGCGGACGTGGTCGTGGGCGATCTCCAGCAGGGGCGCGCCCTGGGCGTCGACGAGGTGGAGCCGTTTGCGGGTGTTGCGCAGTCGTACGACGGGGACGAGTTCCCGGTCGCGGACGATGGCGGCGACCTCGGCGAGCAGGGACTTGGGGACTCTGGGTCCCTTGCGTCCCTGCTTGCCGAGGGGCGCGTGCACCTCGGTGCGGGTGTCGGCCTGTGAGGTGGGGAGTTTCAGGTGCCAGCCGGCGTCGTCGCCGCCGGTGCGGCGGCGCAGTGTGATCTTGTGGGTGGCCAGCCGCAGGTCGGGCGTGTCGACGTATACGGCGTCGAGTTCGGCCGGTTCCAGGACGCGTACGTCCGCGACCCCGGGCAGTCCGTCGAGATCGGGCTCACCGGTCTGCTCGGCGGCCTCGTACTTGCGCTCGGTCTCCGCGACACGCTTCCCCATGTCAGGAACCTAATCGCGGGTTCCCCCGGCCGCAATGGTGCGTTCACCCGGCAGGCCGGTTCAGGCCGGTTCAGGACGGGTCAGGCCGACATGGGGCGCTTCATGTGGACGGCCTGGAGCAGCCCGATGGCGACCCAGACGGCGAACATCGACGATCCGCCGTATGAGACGAAGGGCAGCGGCAGTCCGGCCACCGGCATGATGCCGAGGGTCATGCCGATGTTCTCGAAGGACTGGAAGGCGAACCAGGCGACGATGCCGGCCGCGATGATCGTGCCGTACAGGTCGGTGGCGTTGCGGGCGATGCGGCAGCCGCGCCACATGATGACGCCCAGCAGCACGATGATCAGGGCCGCGCCGACGAATCCGAGTTCCTCCCCCGCCACGGTGAAGACGAAGTCGGTCTGCTGCTCGGGCACGAACTGCCCGGTGGTCTGGCTGCCCTCGAACAGGCCCTTGCCGAGCAGTCCGCCGGAGCCGATGGCGATGCGCGCCTGGTTGGTGTTGTAGCCGACGCCCGCCGGGTCGAGGGCGGGGTTGGCGAAGGCGGCGAAGCGGTCGATCTGGTACTGGTCGAGGACGCCGAGCTGCCAGACCGCGATCGCGCCGCCCGCGCCGGCCCCGATGAGGCCGAGCACCCAGCGGTTGGACGCGCCCGAGGCGAGCAGCACGCCGAGCACGATGACCGCCATCACCATGACCGACCCGAGGTCGGGCATCAGCATGACGATCGCCATCGGCAGTATGGCGAAGCCGAGTGACTGGGCGACCGTGCGGTGGTCGGGGAAGAGCCGGTCGCCGGCGTCGACCCGCGCGGACAGCATCATCGCCATGCCCAGGATGATGGTGATCTTGGTGAACTCGGACGGTTGCAGCGAGAAGCCGCCGCCGAGCACGATCCACGCGTGGGCGCCGTTGACGGTGGTGCCGAGCGGGGTCAGCACCGCGGTCACCAGAAGGACCGAGATGGCGTAGAGCACCGGCACCGCGCCGCGCAGCCGGCGGTGGCCCAGCGCCACCGTACCGGCGGCCAGCGCGAAGCCGATCGCGGTGTTGAGGATGTGCCGCAGCAGGAAGTAGTACGGGTCGCCGTGGGTGAGCTCCGTGCGGTTGCGCGTCGCGGAGTAGACCAGGGCGGTGCCGATCAGCGACAGCGCGAGGGCGGCGCCAAGCAGCAGCCAGTCCATCCGGCGCAGTATCGAGTCGCGGGCCAGGAGTTTGCCCAGCGCGCCCCGTTCGGGGGTGAACCGGCGCATCGCGTAGCCGTGCGCGCTCATGACCGGTACCTCCTGCCCTGCAGGGCGCGCTCGGTGCGGTCCGGGGGCAGCGCGGCCGCGAGCAGCGCGGTGTCCCGCGGCCCGGAGGGCGCCTGGGGAACGTCGGCGTAGGCGGCCTTGGTGACCCGGATGGTGCCGTCGGCGTCGATCTTCGGCAGCTTGGTCAGCGGGTGCGGGAGCAGCGCCTTCTTGTTGTCGATCGACCCGTCCTTCTGGACGCCGTACATCGCCTCGTAGATCTTGCGGACGGCCGGACCGGAACCACCGGAACCGGTGCCGCCCTGGGAGATCGTCATGACGATCGCGTAGTCCTTGCTGTACGTCGTGAACCAGGAGGTGGTCTGCTTGCCGGCGACTTCCGCGGTACCGGTCTTGGCGTGCAGGGGGATCTTGTCCTGCGGCCAGCCGCCGAAGCGCCAGGCGGCGGTGCCGTGGGTGACGACGCCCTCGAGTGCCGCGTTGATGTACTTCAGGGTGTTCTTGGTGGCCGGGGCGTGCCCGTTCACCTTGGGCTTGATCCTGGTGACCTTCTTGCCGTCGGCGCTGATGATCGCCTTGCCGATGGTCGGCTGGTAGAGCGTGCCGCCGTTGGAGATCGCCGAGTAGATGTTGGCCATCTGGATCGGGGTGACGAGGGTGTCGCCCTGGCCGATGGCGTAGTTGACGGAGTCACCGGCGCGCATCACATAGCCGTCGACGCAGTTCTCGCGGGCGATCTGGCTGGCGTAGTCCTGCTTGTCGCTCTTGGCGACCTTGCACCAGTAGGTCTTGTTGGCCTCGTAGTAGTCCCGCTTCCACTGCCGGTCGGGGATCCGGCCGGTCACCTCGGAGGGCAGGTCGATGCCGGTCAGCGAGCCGAGGCCGTACTCCTTGGCGGTCTTGTAGAACCAGTCCTTGGGGTGCTTCTTGGGCTTGGTCCCGCCGTCCTTGAGCCACTGGTCGTACGACAGGCCGTAGAAGACGGTGTCGCAGGAGATCTCCAGGGCGTGGGCGAGGGTGATGGAGCCCGCGCTCTCCCCCTCGAAGTTGTTGAAGACCCGGCCGCCGATGGTCATCGACGACGGGCAGGGGTAGCGCCCGTTGATGTCGTAGCCGGCCTTCACAGCGGCCGAGGTGGAGATCGCCTTGAAGGTCGAGCCGGGGGCCGACTGACCCTGTATGGCCCGGTTGAGCAGCGGGAAGTTGGACTTCTTGCCGGTCAGCTTGGCGTAGTCCTTGCCGGAGATGCCGCCGACCCAGACGTTGGGGTCGTACGTCGGCGCGCTCGCCATGGCGATGACCTGGCCGGTGTGCACGTCCATGACGACGACGGCGCCGGAGTCCGCCTTGTAGAGGCTGCCGGTGACCTTGTCGAAGGTCTTGCGGGCGACCTTCATCGCCTCGTCGAGCTCCTTCTCGGCGACCCTCTGGACGCGTGCGTCGATGCTGGTGACCAGATGGCTGCCGGGCTCGGCGGCGGTCTCGCCCGCCTTGCCGATGACCCGGCCGAGGTTGTCCACCTCGTAGCGGGTGACGCCGGCCTTGCCGCGCAGTTCGCTGTCGTAGGTGCGCTCCAGCCCGGAGCGGCCGATCTGGTCCGAGCGCAGCAGCGGCCGGCCCTTCTTCTCCGCGGCGGTCAGTTCGTCGTCCGTCACGGGCGAGAGGTAGCCGAGGACCTGGGAGGTGTTGGACCCGAACGGCGCGGTGTAGCGGCGCACGGCGGTGGGCTCGGCGGTGATGCCGGGGAAGTCCTCGCGGCGCTCCATGATCTGCAGCGCCTGCTGGGTGGTGGCCTCGTCGGTGATGGGGATCGGCTGGTAGGGCGAACCGTTCCAGCAGGGCTTGGGGGTCTGCGAGTCGCAGAGCCGCACCTTGCCCAGGACCTCTTCCGGGTTCATGTGCAGCACGCCGGCGAGCCGGGTGAGCACCGCCTTGCCGTCGTCCTTCTGCTTCAGCAGGTCGGTGCGGCTGGCGGAGACCACCAGCCGGGTCTCGTTGTCGGCGAGCGCCACGCCCTTGTCGTCCAGGATCGAACCGCGGACGGCCGGGGCCACGACCTCCTGGACGTTGTTGCTGTTGGCCTGCGCCGTGTACTCCTGGCCGTTGCGGATCTGCAGGAACCACAGCCGCCCGCCGAGGGTGAACAGCAGGGACAGCACCAGGATCTGCAGGATCACCAGCCGGATCGTGACCCGTGGCGTCCGCCCGGTCTCGGGAATGTTGCTCACGCCGCCCCCTCCGTCGCCGCTTCGCCCGCTCGGCGCGCCTGCTCATGCCTCGTCGTCGGCCGCGGGCCGGCTGCGGCCCGGTCACGGAACGGGGCGCGAAGTGCCGCCACCGCAAGGGTGGTGGGTGCCCGGTGGGAACTCACAGGCGCCGCCCTCCCTTGGCGGCGCTCCCCACCCTGCCGAGGATGGTCGAGCGCTGGCCGCCGATGCGCGCGCCGAAGCCGGAGCCGGCGGCGTCCTCGGCGAGCGGGTCGCTCTGGAAACGGCGGGCCAGGGCCATGATCCACGGCACGGTGAACGGCGCGAGCAGCAGGTCGTACAGGGCGGCGGTGAAGAGCAGCTTGCCGAGGCCGACGTGCTGGGCCGCGGTGTCGCCGACGAGGGCGCCCACGGCGGCGTACAGCACGGTGGAGCCGATGGCGGCGCCGACCACGACCAGCATCGGCCGGGTGGCCGAACGCAGTTGGCCGCCCTCGGGCTTGACCAGGCCCGCGATGTAGCCGACGACGCACAGCACGAGGGCGTAGCGGCCCGCGGCGTGGTCGGCGGGCGGGGCGAGGTCGGCGAGCAGGCCGGCGCCGAAGCCGATGAGGCAGCCGGCGACGTGGCCGTACGTCAGTGCGAGAGCGAGGACGACGAGCAGCAGCAGGTCGGGCACGGCGCCGGGCAGGTGGAGGCGGGCCAGGACGCACACCTGGAGGACCATTCCGGCGACCACGAGGCCGGTGGCGAGCAGAGCGCGCTTCATCGGACCTCCTCCTGTCCGTAGAGCGAGGACTGAGAGGGGCTCACGCTCGGCGTCGCCGTGACGGTGACCGTCGGGACCGGCTTCGGCCCGGCGGGCAGCACCGAGTCGCGCGGGTCCTTGCGCGGGCCCTGGACGACGACGCCGACGATGTCGAGCTTGGTGAAGCCGACGAAGGGGGTGACCTCGACCGTACGGGTGAGGCCGCCGCCCGCGCGGTCCACCTTGGCGACCGTGCCGACGGGCACGCCGGGGACGAAGGGCTTGTCCGCCTGCGAGCCGAAGGTGACGAGCCGGGCGCCCTTCTTCACGTGGGCCTTGCCGTTGAGGAGCTGGACCCGCATCGGCCGGTTGCCCTGGCCGGTGGCGAAGCCGAGCTCGGAGGACTTCTCCAGCCGGGTGCCGACCGTGAAGTCCGGGTCGCAGGCCAGCAGGACGGTGGAGGTGGAGGGGCCGACGGTGGTGATCCGGCCGACCAGGCCGTCCCCGTTGACCACGGTCATGTCGCGCTGGATGCCGTCGTTGGCGCCGGCGTCGATGGTGACCGTCCAGGAGAAGCCCTGGGCGGCTCCTATCGCGATGACCTGCGCGCCCTTGACGCGGTACTGACCGGCGCCGGCGAGCTTGAGCAGCTTGTCGAGTTCGCGGGCCCGCTCGCGCGTGACGTCCTTGCTGCCGAGCTGCTGCTTGAGCTCGGCGTTCTCCCGTTCCAGCTCGCTGATGCGGCTGCTGCGGTCGCCGGAGTCGCGCACCGCGTCCACGGCGTTGTCCACCGGATCGACCGCGGCCGCGACCCCGTTCTCCACGGGGCCGAAGACGGCGGCCGCGGCGGACCGGGCGCCGTCCAGCGGTGAGTCCTCACCGCCGCGGATGTCGACGGTGATCAGCGCGAATGCGATCGCCACCAGCAGCACCAGCAGAAGCCGGCTCTCTCGTGTGTCCCTCACGGGGGCCAGTCCGTGCCTTCCTCGTCAGAGCGTGTGAGCCCGTGGGCCCGATGGGCCGTGCCGGGAGGTAGAACGATCCGGCGCACGGGCGGGACTTCACCCGTACGACGGATCGTGAGGACTCATCTGCGCGGCTGCGCGTCAAGGACCTGCTGCAGTGCCTCGAACTCCTCGACGCACTTGCCGGCGCCGAGGGCCACGCAGTCGAGCGGGGACTCGGCGATGTGGATCGGCATGCCGGTCTCGTGGCGCAGCCGTTCGTCCAGTCCGCGCAGCAGCGCGCCGCCGCCGGCCAGGACGATGCCGCGGTCCATGATGTCGCCGGACAGCTCCGGCGGGCACTTGTCGAGGGTCGTCTTGACCGCGTCGACGATCGCGTTGACCGGCTCCTCGATGGCCTTGCGCACCTCGGCGGCGGAGATCACCACCGTCTTGGGCAGGCCGGAGACCAGGTCGCGGCCGCGGATCTCGGTGTGCTCCTCGTTGTCGGCCGCGAAGGCCGATCCGATGGTGAGCTTGATCGATTCCGCGGTGCGCTCGCCCAGCAGGAGGCTGTACTCCTTCTTGATGTGCTGGATGATCGCGTTGTCCAGCTCGTCGCCGGCGACCCGGATGGACTGCGCGGTGACGATGCCGCCGAGCGAGATGACGGCGACCTCCGTGGTGCCGCCGCCGATGTCCACGACCATGTTGCCGGTCGCCTCGTGGACCGGGAGCCCCGCGCCGATCGCGGCGGCCATGGGCTCCTCGATGATGTGCACCTGGCGCGCGCCGGCCTGGGTGGCGGCCTCGATGACGGCGCGGCGCTCGACCCCGGTGATACCGGAGGGGACGCAGACCACGACGCGGGGGCGGGCCAGATAACGACGCTTGTGGATCTTGAGAATGAAGTAGCGCAGCATGCGCTCGGTGATCTCGAAGTCGGCGATCACCCCGTCCTTGAGAGGACGGACCGCGACGATGTTGCCGGGGGTCCGGCCGATCATCTTCTTCGCTTCGGAGCCGACCGCCAGGATGCCGCCCGTGTTGGTGTTGATGGCGACGACGGATGGCTCGTTGAGGACGATCCCGCGACCCCTGACGTACACCAGCGTGTTGGCGGTGCCGAGGTCGACAGCCATGTCACGGCCGATGAACGACATGTTGTTCGCCATGAGGGTACGTCTGGCCTTCCCGAGCAGGAGCGATGTGGGGGTGAGCACGGCGGGGCGCTGTGCGCGAAACCGGAGGAGCGGAGATTCCATCGTAGTCGCGCCCGCCTGGGCACGGGGTCAGGGTTCCGCCGCCATTGTCATCAGAACACACAGCGGTCCTCTGCAATGGTGACGCCGTGTCGGCGGAATTGGTTCCCCCGATCACCCGGCATATGCCTGCGGGCGGCCGGGAAATTTCCGGCCGCCCGTTGAGCTGATCGGGCGTCAGCGGAGCATTCGGGGCGAATTCCCGCGACGCGTCACGCCAGGCCGGGGAAGAAGATCTTGATCTCGCGCTCGGCGGACTCCTCGGAGTCGGAGGCGTGGATCAGGTTCTCCCGGACGATGGTGCCGAAGTCGCCGCGGATGGAACCGGGGGCGGCGGCGATCGGGTCGGTCGGGCCGGCCAGCGCGCGCAGTCCCTCGATCGCCCGCTCGCCCTCGACGACCAGGGCGACGACGGGACCGGAGGCCATGAACTCCACCAGCGGCTCGTAGAACGGGCGGCCGACGTGCTCGGCGTAGTGCTGCTCCAGGATCGCCCGGTCGAGGGTGCGCAGCTCCAGCGCGGTGATGCTCCAGCCCGCCTTGCGCTCGATGCGGCCGAGGATCTCGCCGACCAGGCCGCGACGTACGGCGTCCGGCTTGAGAAGGACGAGGGTGCGCTGGGACACGGTGTTACTCCTATGTACGGGTAGCGGGTATGACGACATTACCGGGGACCTGCGCGGCCCACGGCACCCCCTCGGCACCGGACGTGACGCGTCCGATCAGGCAGGCTGCGCGGCCCGCGCGGCCTTGACCTCGTCGATCTTGCGCCCGTAGTGGACGGCGGCCCACCACAGGGCGGCGAAGACCACGCCGAGGAAGAACATCACCGGAACGACGAAGCCGCTCACGATGAGCCCGGCCTGCAGCAGCCAGCCGACGGCCAGCCCACCGCGCCGCCCGAGCATCCCGCAGAGCAGCACGCACAGGGCCATCGCCACCCCGCTGACCGTCCACACCGTGCCGGCCGTCAGGCCCGGCTGCTTCATCGCCACCAGACCGGCGAAGCCGATCACGAAGAACTCACCGATCAGGGTGCTCGCGCACAGGGTCCGCATCCGCTTGGCTTCGCTTCCCGCTCGTCACTTGCGGCCCAGCAGCAGCCGGGCCTCTCCCACGGTGATCACCGATCCGGTGATCAGCACCCCGGAACCGGAGTACTCCCCCTGCTCCTCGGCGAGCGTCACGGCCGCCTCGATCGCGTCGTCCAGCCGGGGCTCGACCTGTACCCGCTCATCGCCGAAGACCTCGACCGCCAGCGCGGCCAGCTCGTCCACGTCCATGGCGCGGTGCGTGGAGTTCCGCGTCACCACGATCTCGGCGAAGACCGGCTCGAAGGCCTCCAGCAGCCCCCGCACGTCCTTGTCGCCGCTCGTCCCGACCACACCCACCAGATGGGTGAAACCGAACGCCTCGCCCAGCGCTCCGGCCGCCGCCCGGGCGCCCGCCGGGTTGTGGGCGGCGTCCAGCACCACGGTGGGGCTGCGGCGCACGACCTCCAGCCGGCCCGGCGAGGTGACATTGGCGAAGGCGGTGCGGACGGTGTCGACGTCCAGGGTGCGGGCGTGCAGGGTGCCGATGCCGAAGAAGGCCTCCACCGCGGCCAGCGCCACGGCCGCGTTGTGCGCCTGGTGCTCACCGTGCAGCGGCAGGAAGACCTGCTCGTACTCCCCGCCCAGCCCGCGCAGGGTCAGCATCTGCCCGCCGACGGCCACCTCACGGTGCACAACGCCGAACTCCATGCCCTCCCGGGCCACCGTCGCGTCCACCTCGACGGCCCGCTTCAGCAGGACCTGAGCGGCCTCCACGGGCTGCTGGGCCAGCACCACCGTGGCGTCCTTCTTGACGATCCCGCTCTTCTCGACCGCGATCTCGCCGGCCGTCTCGCCCAGGCGGTCGGTGTGGTCCAGGTCGATCGGGGTCACGACGGCGACGGTGCCGTCCACCACATTGGTCGCGTCCCAGCTGCCGCCCATGCCGACCTCGACGACGGCGACGTCCACCGGGGCGTCGGAGAAGGCGGCGTAGGCCATGCCCGTCAGCACCTCGAAGAAGGACATCCGGTACGGCTGCGAGCCGTCCACCATCTCCACGTACGGCTCGAGGTCACGGTAGGTCTCGATGAACTTCTCGGGCCCGATCGGCCGGCCGTCGAGGCTGATCCGCTCCGTCACCGACTGCACGTGCGGGCTGGTGTAGCGGCCGGTGCGCAGGTCGAAGGCGAGCAGCAACTGCTCGATCATGCGGGCGGTGCTGGTCTTGCCGTTGGTGCCGGTGATGTGGATCGAGGGGTAGGAGCGCTGCGGCTCGCCCAGGATGTCCATCAGCGCGGTCATCCGGTCCAGGGACGGCTCCAGCTTGGTCTCCGGCCAGCGGCCGGCCAGCTCGGCCTCGACTTCGCGCAGGGCCCTGTCGACCTCGGGATCCGCGGGGCGGGCCGGGATGCCGTCGTCCTGCGGCGCCGGGCCCCCGGCCCGGAGGGTACGGCTGCCCGCCTCGATCACCGCCAGGTCGGCCTCACGGCCGGGGTCGGTGTCGGCTTCGTCCTCGTCGCCGCCCAGACCCATCGCGGCCAGCGGATCGGACAGGGGCTCGTCGTTCTCGGGGCGCGGGTAGCTCACGTGCTCATTGTACGAAGCGGGCAGATCGACCCGGGGCGTGGGGGGGGGGGGGGGGGGCGCCCCCCCCCCCCCCGCCGCCCCCCCCGGCCCCCCCCCCCCCGCCCCAGAGGGGGGGCTGGTCTCCAACGGACCGC